>NZ_JBHTSF010000062.1:0-51791 GCF_042795295.1 Streptomyces sp. NPDC056486 | reverse complement strand
ATGGCCTCATCGCGCCGGGGCCGGGGTGTTCCTGCTCCACGTCCGTGGCCTTCCAGTGCAGGGGGAGCACGAACCACTCGGCTGGGTCGGCCTCGGTCTCGTAGAAGATCATGAGTAGCTCCATCGGAACGTTGTCATCACGGCGTCGAACACATCGACCAGGATGTCTGAGAGCTCGCCGTCCGGGTGCCCGTCCCCGACCGTGCTGAAGGTGACGGTCAGCCACTGGGGTGCGGGGGCGCCGGGGACCGGGATCACGTACTCCACCCTCCGCGAGGCGTAGTCGAACTCCGCGTCCTTCGGCGGTGCCACGACCCTGTCGATACGGCTGCCCTCGGTCCCGTGGGTGCGCGCGGTGTGGGTGTTGTCCTGGTGCTCCGCATCGATGGGGGGCGGGAATGACGGCCGAAGCGGTGAGCGGCGAGGTCGGGGCGCTTGCGCGGGTCGGGTTCGTGGCGGGGGCCGTGTCTACGTACGTGGTGGCCTGGTGGTGCACCCGCTACTGGTACGCCGCCTTCAGCCGGGGCCGCCGCGCCGAACCGCTGCCGGAGCCCAACCCCTGGCCGTGGGCGCTGCCGTACGGGGTGTTCATCGTGGTGCTCGTCGTCGCCGGGGTGCGTCAGCCGGCCGGGGGCGAGGACGGGGCCTGGTTCACACTCGGCTTCGGGGCGCTGGTGGGGCTGCCGGTGGTCATGGGTGTGGTGATGGGCCTGTGGGCGTTGGCGCGATCACCGGGGCGAGGTCGTACCCGGAGCGGTCGGATGGCACCCGCGCCGAGCGAGCCGCCGCGTCCGCGTCCGCGCCGCGACTGGGGTCCGATCGGCTGATCGCTGCCGCTTGCCGCTAGCCGCTGGCGCGCTCCTAGGCCCGTCCCTGCCCCCGCGAAAAGTCCCCCCGCTCCACCCGAGCCGCAAGCCCGTCGCCGTCTGCGCCCTCCGCGCCCTCCGCGTCCCGGAGCAGCGACCCGTACCCCGTGGCCGCCCACACGCTCTGCTCGGCCGGTACTTCGAAGTACGGCACCCTGCGGCCCTCGGGGTCCTCGTCCGTGAGCACCTCCGGCGCCCGGCGGGCGCGGACCGCCGCCCGGCACTCCTCGCATGCCGCGACGCGCAGCTGATCGCGCCGCCCCAGAGGACGCCACCGGATGCGGACGTCGGCGCGGCCGTGCAGGGGGTTGAAGAAGCAGAGGGGGAGCGGCGGGGGCGTGCCCTTCTCCAGTGCGCCCTGTGTGCTCTGTGTGCCCTGTGCGTCCAGTGCGTCCCTGCCTTCCGCCACCAGGGCCAGTACGCCCGCCAGGTCCGGCAGGCCGCGCGCGGAGTCGAGGACCTTGCCCGCGGCGGCGTACGCGTCAAGTGCACGCTGGAGCTGGGGAGTTGCGGTGGCCGTGGACCGAGCCGCCGCCTCGCCGAGTGCGACGACCTCCGCCTCCGCCTGGCGGCGCAGTGCCGCCTCGTCCGCGGCGTGCGCCGCCGCGAACACCGCCTGGGGGAAGGCGAAGGGCGATCCCGTGGCGCTCGGGTACCGGCTCGACCGGCTGCCGCGCCCCCGACGGCGTACGAAGAAGAAGAGTCCCGCGGCGGCAAGGGCGAGCGCGATGGCGACGGTGACGGTGACCGGCAGCAGCCAGGAAGGGCCGCCCTCCTTGTCCGAGGCCTTGGAGCCGGGCAGGCTCCCGCTGCCTGCATCGTTACCGGCGGCGCTGCCGTCCCGCAGATCGGCCGTGGCCTTCTCGTACGCCTTCGTGCCGTCGCCCCGCGCGATCAGCTCGATCGCCTTGGCCGTCTGCTCGGCGAGCCCCGCGTCCTTCAGCTCGTCCAGGTGGCCGACCGTGGCCACCGCGTCCCGGGCCTGATGCTTCTCGCCCGGCCACTCGAAACCGTTCAGATCGCCGGTCCACTTGTCGCCGCCGGTGACGAGGATGAGGTCGTGCTGGTCGAGGCGGTCGCTCACGACCTCCGCGAAGACGTCGGACTCGCCGTCGTACGCGTCGCCCTGGACCAGCGGCACCAGGGCGACCTTGATCGGCAGGCCGGTCTTCTCGATCTGCCGCGCGAGCTGCTTCTGGCGGGCTGGGGGTACGGAGTCCTCGTACGAGGCGGCGACGTACACCGGTGACTTGCGCAGGGCGTCGGCGATCTTCTGGCCGGGGCTGGGGGCGGGAGCGTCCGGGGCCCGCGCCGTGGAGGGCGAGGCCCCGGCCAGCAGGGCGGCGAGGGTGGTGGTGGCGACGGCTGCCGCCGCGGCGAGACGCTTCAGGTCACTGAACACCGGCGTACTCCCGTACCTGGCGGATGAGTTGAGGGACACCGTTGGCTACGGCGGGCAGCGGGCCCGACGCCTCCTCGTACGGCACGCGCTCGCCGCGGCCCGCCCCCGGCAGTGTGAGCCGGAGTGTGTAGGCCAGGCGCGGCTGCACGGTGACCAGGACGCGGCACTGCGCGCACACCGGGATGGTGCGAAGGCGCTGATCGTCCGCCGCGTACTGAGCGTCGCGCCACCCCGTCGCCGGGCCGTGCAGCGGGTTGAGCGCGCAGCACGGCTTGTCGGCACCGACGAGCGCGCTCCGTCCGACCCGCGCGAGGACGATCGCGGCGGCGAGATCGGCGGGCGTCGTGTCGTCGTCGACGTGGCCGTCGGGGTCGCGGTCGGCGAGGAGCGTGGCGGCGTCGAGGCAGTCCCAGACGCGGGTGCGGACGGCGGAGCTGAGTGCGGCATCCGGGTCGAACTCGGTGGCCAGCGCCTGGAGTTCGTCGCGGGCGGTGCGTCGCAGATAGTCGCGGGAAGGATCCGGGGGAGCCTCGAAGGAGGCGGTGGCCGATGCCGTCGACGGCGTACGAGGCCGCCGCAGCCCCGGCACCGCGAGACGCAGGATGCCGAGCACCGCGGCGACGATCCCGAAGAGCAGCCCGGCCGCGACCGCGCCGACCATGAGACCCGGCCAGAAGTCGCCGGAGAAGAGCGGGGAGAGGGCGTTCTCCTCGACGGGCTCGGGTTTGTCGTCCATGCGGATCGAGGAGGTCTCCGCGTGCTTGGTGCGCGGCGCTTTGTCGAGGAACGTCATCAGGTCGCCGAGCCGCTCGCCGAGCTGGTGGTCGGTGGAGCGGTCGTCGTCATCGCCGTAGCGGATGGAGTCGGGGAGGTCGAAGGCGATGCGATTGGCGTCGATGCGTACGTCATAGGTGACGACGTCGATGGATCCGGTGAGGGGATCAGCGACGACGTAGACGCCGCGATCGCCCTTCGCGTCGATCTTCTGCCGCACGGCCTCCACGAAGATCTCGGGCTCGCCGCCGGACTCGTCCTCGGAGAGCTGCGGGACGAGGGCGACGTGGACGGGGCCCTGGTCGAACTCCTTGATCCGGTCCACGAGTTCGCGGCGCTGCTCGGAGTCGAGCGGGTGCGGACTCTCGGGGTCGCTGTAGAGGGGGCCGCTCTCGCGCAGTCCGTCGGCGACGCGCTCGACGCGGCTCGACAGGTCGGAGGCGGTGGGCGGTGGCGTGGCATCGGCCGTGTCCTGGCCGAAGAGGAGGGCGGCACCGAGTGCGATCGCCCCGGCGACGAGAACGGCCAGGCCGGCCTCGACGCGACGGGCGGTGAGGCGGCGCGGGGCCGCTTCTTCCTTGGTGCTGGTGGACCCCGTCACGCGAGTGCTGCTGGAACCCGTCACGCGCCGACGCCACCACCGACGTACGTACGGACTGAGACCGATGATCAGCAGCGGTACGCCGGTGAGGGCGATCCCGGTGACGAAGGACTGGTTGTCGCGGTCGACGGGATCGATGTGCATCTTGTCGACGTCTTCGCCGGTGTCGCCGCCGTACTTCTTGCGGGCGGCGTCCGCGCGCTCGGCGGCCTTCCCGGGGCCCTGGGCGATGACGTCGGCGAATCGCTCGAAACTGAGCAAGGGCCCGGCGTCGTAAGGCAGTTCATAGAGCGTCACGGTGAACGCGTCGGCGGCCGGCGCCCGCACCCCGAAGGCGGCGGCTTCGGAGACGCCCGTCTCGTCGACGAGCACATAGAGCCCGTCCCGCCCGAGCCGATCATGCACGGCCCCGAGCAGCCGGTCGCCGTCGCTCGTCTGGGTGGGGAGCACGAGGACGTAGGTGGGCACGCCGGTGCGCTTGGCGAGCTTCGCGAAGTCGGGGGCGGCGGAGCGGGGGATGTCGCGGGGGAGCTGGTCCGTCACGTATACGGGGTCGGCGCGCAGGAGGGCGGCCAGGGCGGCGGCTTGGGTGGGGGCCTCGGTGGGGGCGGCCTTGTCGTCCTGCGTGGCCTTGGACACTTGGGTGGAGGTGCCTGCCCGGGCGGGTGTCGCGGAGGCAAGGGTCGCGCCGACGGCGAGCAGGAGAAGAGAGCAAAGGGTGGCAAGGAACGCGAGGCGACGCCACCCGTAGGGGCTCACGCGCGGTATGCCACGGGGGCTCATGCGCGGCAGGCCGAAGAGGCTCACGCGCGGTATGCCACCGGCGGCAGCTGCCCCCTCGTGGACCGCCCTGTTCCCCGTCACACTCGCCCGTCCCACCCCGTAACTCATTGGGCGCACTTTACTGTCGCGACGGAGGCGTTTCCATGGGGGAAGTGGCGGTGGCAGTGGCGGTAGCGGTGCTGTTGCGGGGCGGCGTGAGGGAGCTGGCCATCCGCGGGTCCTTGATCTCCCCGCCGTCCGGCCCCATGACCATGTCGCGCAAACCTTCGCAGAGGCCGTGGGACGGGCTGACTCTGTCCGACGACCGGATCGCGATGAGGAAGTCCCCGTCGGGGCGCCGGGTGACGAGCGGCGTACCGGCGGCCGAATGTGCGGCGGCGAAGGTCATGACCGTCATCCGCTGAGCGGTGGTCAAGGACCCAAGGCCGACGATTTCTCGGAGCTCACCGAGGTGATCCACGAACTCGTCACGCCACCTGCTGGTCAGCCTGCACCACGAACCGTCCGTGAAGACGACCTTGACGTCGCCCCCGGCCGCCGCGTTGAAGTCACGGGGCTCCACACGGTCGACGGCGGAGCGCGGCGCCTCCCACAGGACGTCGTCCCAGATGGTCTCGCTGTCGTCCAGCAGCCCGACGATGACGAGGCGCCGATCGGTGATGATCGCGTGGGTGCGGTCGGTGTCGGGGCGGCGCGCGGGGTCGAGCTGCCAGGGCAGGGTCCGCGCGAGGGTGCCGGGCGCGGCCCACAGCACGGGGAAGTCCTCGACCTCGTCCTCGGGGTCGGCGGATCTGCCGAGCGTGCTGACGTTGCCGACCCCGGTGCCGCCGAGGGCGCCGACGACAGCGATGAGGGTGACCAGGAGCCCGGCCTTGAGGCCTCTGCGGGCGAGTCGCGACGCCTGGGAGCGGGCGGTATAGGCGGGCCCTTCTGGCCATCCCACCAACTCGCCCTGGATGTCCCGCCGTTCGTCGTCACGGAACCAGCGCATTCCGGAGACGGGGGTGGCCGCGCCTGTCGCGAAGGCGACGGGGATGCGGGCGAGGAGGGTCTCGCCGGGCTCCGGGTGCCAGGCCTGGGCCGGGGCGGAATCCGGGGCCGCCATCAGCGGACGGTTCCGGCGGGCGCGACGACCGGGGTTTCCCGGACGTGCGGACTGCTTTCCCCGGCGCTTCCGTCCTCCGCCGAATCCGGCTCCGACTCCGACTCCGGATCCGAGAAGCTGACCGTCTGGAGGATCGCCATGATCATGTCGCAGAACTCGCCCCAATACTCCATGGATGCCGTGTCGAGCGTGAAGACAGCCATGTAGGGGCCGGTGGGAAAGGGGATGTGGACCTGTATCTGGCCGGTGATGAGCTTGGGTTGCTCATCGTCCGCGGACGCGGACGTCGGCTCCAGATCGAGGGCGAGTTGGCGCAGGGTGACACAGGAGACCGCGGGTCCGCACGGCAGGTCGAGCCAGCGCGCGTCGTTGAGCGGATCGCTCGCGAGCGTCGCCAGGATGCCCTGGGCCGCGACATCAGGATCCCTGTGATCGGTTTCGAGGAAGGCAGCCGTCAGCGAGCAGTGGGCGACTCCGGGGCCGTCGAGGCCGAAGATGCCGAGTGCGGAGAAGGCCAGGCCGGCTGTGGCCATTGCTGCCGTGACCTGCTCGTAGTACGGGGCCGCGGATTCCCAGAGGGTGCTGTCGCCGCCGGGATAGAGATCGCGGACGAAGCCGGCCGCAGCCGCGGCACGTTCCTCCGCCGACGCGTCCACCGGCAGGGCGTGAATCCCCTCCGGCACGACGAAAGTCATCGGTGGGACGGTGCGGGCCAAGCGCTCACCGATCAGCCGGTCAAGATCGCTCATCGGTCTTCGTCCTCCGCGTTCATCCGGTCCACGAGCTTGGCGGCGTCGCCGGTCTTCCAGCGCGTCCAGGAGCCGTCAGCGAACCGGATCCTGACGTCGGCGTTGCCTTCGCAGAAGGTCATCCGCTCGGCGGCCGCCACGCTCTGCCTGGGCAGGTCCCACAGCTCCTGAGCCGGTGCCAGACCGGCCGCAGGCTCGACGCCGAGTACGACGAGGCGGCGATCGGTCAGCACGATCTCTGTCCGGTACCCCTTGGGACGCCGCGCGGGGTCCAGTTGCCAGGGCAGGGTTCGTGCCGCGGTGTCCGGTGCGGCCCATACGACAGGGAAGTCTTCGACCTCGTTCTCCGGTTCCTGCGGCTTCCCCGCGCTCTGTGGATCACCGAAGGGGGCACCGCTCGGGCCGCCCGCGTTCGCGACCATGTTGAGCAGGCGGGGGATGCCGAGCAGGGCCACGTCCAAGGCGCGTACGCCCGCCCTGTCGGCCTTCCCCCGTACGGCGAAGGCGGGGCCCGACGGCCACCCGAAGGCAACCAGTTCGCCTTCGATGTCCTGCCTTTCGGTATCCCGGAAAGAACGCAGTCCCGCGACCTTCGGGGCACACCCAGTGGCGAAGGAGGCGTTGACGCGCATGAGCAGCGTCTCGCCCTGGGGCGGATACCAGTCCACAGCCCTCAAGTCCTCTCAGCTTGCGGCCGCTCCCGTGTGGCGCGGCTGCCTTGTGTGCCGCCGCTCAGTGCGCCGCCGCGGATTCCTGGAGACGGTCACCGGGGCTGGTCATCTCTCCGATGTGGTTCGGGATGGACCAGGCCTTGGGCGCGATCTTGATCGCGGCATCGATCCCGCGCCCCAAATTGCTCATGGAGTCGATGTTCTTCAGGCCGGGGATACCGCGGGTGCCGATCCACTGTCCGTTGCGGACGGTCTGCTCGGCGACCAGACTCATACGGTTCATGAGTCCGCCCTCGGTCGAGATGAAGCCCCCGGCCTTGAGGCCACCCAGGCCGATCTTCTTGGTCCTGAAGATTACGGTCGCGGCGCCGGCGACGTTGTCGCCCACGCCGATGATGTTGTGGCTGATGGTCGATACGGCCTTGAAGCCCTTCCCGAGCTGCGCCGCACGAGCTGCGGCGACCCCGCCGTCCGCCACCTTGACGCCCTTCGAGAAGGCGCCGATGCCCGGCAGCGATCCCAGGGCATCGAACCCGATGGACATCCAGCTCACGTCGGCGCCCGCGGCCTTGGCCACGAGATGCGTCACCAGGGCGAGCCCGCTCGTGACGACTGCGGCGGTGGCGAAGATCGCGCCGATCGGCTCGAAGGGGGCGGTGATGATCGCGAGCATTCCGAGAACACCGCTCAGATCACTCAGCAGGTCGCCGATCAGCTTGATCATGTCGGCGTGGTCCTTGATCCACTGACCCGTGGCGTCCCACGCGTCAGCGACCCCCTTGGTGAGCTTGTCCCAGAAGCCGGGCTCGTCCGGGGCGATGTCTCCCGCCTTGTCGAGCTCCTTGCTGATGCTTCCGGCGGCCCGCTTGTAGCGTTCCTCCAGCTCATAGACCTGCTGGGCGACCCCGTCGACGTCTCCCGACGCCTTGGCGGATTCCTCGCTCTCGGGCTTCGCGTCCTCCCGGGCCTCCAGCTTCCGCCCGGCCGACTTCTCAAGACGGTCGGCCTCGTCCTGGAAGTCCTGCAGCTCACCGGCCCACTTGTGCAGCGCACGGGAGGCCTTGTCGAAGGACTCGTGGCTCTTGCGTACGAGGGGCGTGACGTCCTGCCCGATGTACTCGGTGAAGGCGAGGGCGGTCTTGCCCTTCCAGGCCCCGCACTCGATACGGTCCAAGTCCCTTACAGCGTTGCCGAGTTCCGTCGCGAGTCCACCCAGCTTCTTCGCGAGCTCGCGGGTGTCCGTCACGTCCCCGGGGGTGGGGTCCCAGCCGATGTGCGGGAAGGCAGGTCGACGCCCCACGTCACTTGCCCTTCTTCTTCGAGTCCGCCTTCGCCGACTTGAGCGACTCGGCCAGCTCCTGGTCCAGCTCGCTGAACTTGTCGCCGATCTTGTCGATCATCTTGACGGCCCCGTGCGTGTGCTTGCCGAGCTGCTTGACGCCGTAGCCCCACTCGTCGGCGAACTCGTGTACGTCCTCCACGAGCTTGCCCGCGCCGACGACCGAGCCGTCGGTGCCGCGGAGAGTGCGGCGGGCGGCATCCATGCGGTCACTGACCGTGGAGAACGTCTTCCGCAGACTTTCGAAGATCGTGTCGTCGAGGCGTAGATCGCTCACGTGGTGTCCCCCGGGTCCCTCTGGGCGGTCGGTGTACCGGAGCCCGGCGGCTGTCCACACACGAGTCCCGTTTGACGAGGGTATCGCCAAGTGGTTCAACGCTATTCGTTGGGCCATCGACTTGCTAGAGCGAACTCGGGGCGGGAGCAGGCGATAGGGAGCCGAATGTGGAGGGGAGGTGAAGGCGAGGTTTCGCCCTGGCAGGCCAGGCCTGGACGGCCACCTGGACTCCTTTCCATTCTCTTTGCCTCCCTCTTTGCTTCCATTTACTTTCTGATTTGCGCGGCAGTCGTTTCCCATAGCCGCGTCCTGCCGCGCTGGACAACCGCCGGGGCATCCGCATGAATAGCCGCGCGGCAGCCGCAGGGGTGGGCGCAAGGGCGGAGAGATGGACGGACGCATGGACGGACGCATGGACATCCGAGCAGCAGTGAACGGCTTCAAGAACGTGACCCCGCTCCCTGGGGGCCTGCCCGACGCCTGGCGCTGGTCACCCGTACGCACCCTGAACTTCGCCGGCGCCCTGTCCGCCGACGGACGCCGCCTGCTGCAGTTGAGCGGCCGTGAGTGGTTCGACGAGGAACTGGCCCTCGCCACCCTGGAGTTCGCACGGGAACGGGAGTCGGAGATCTTTGCCCGCAACCCCCACCTCGGCACGGCGGGCGGCTTCACCCCGCCGCGGACGGCCGGGGGCGAGCAACGCTCCTTCGATGTGGTCGTCGGAATAGCCCCCGAGACGCACGGTTTCTACCGCGTGGAGAACCCCGACCTGACGCCGCACGTCCGCCTCGTGTTCCCGGCGTACGCCCATGAGTTCTCCGGTACGGAAACACTCGACGAGGCGATCACCCGCTACCGCATGCTGCGGCTGCACGAGTTCGACCGCCGGAACCCGCTCCCGTACCTCAAGATGCGTTACGCCAACACCCGCACGCAGGGGCGGAGCACCAACAGGGGGCGGGGCTTCACCAAGGAGCCGATCCTCGAGCAGGAACTCCGCCTGCTGAAGGACGCCCCCGGCAGTTTCGTGGAGTTCGAGAACCGCCACGGGAAGGTGTGGCGGGTCGAGTGGCACGACGGCCCGTGGCTCATCGCGGAGTGGGGAACGGCGGAGGCGGGCAAGGAAACAGGCCCTCCGCAGGATCCCGACGCGGTCGCACCACGCGAGATCGAGCTGGAGGACCTGCTTGCCTTCGCCAGGGCGCGGCTGCGCGACCGTAAGCCAACCGGCACCCTGTGATCACCGGTTGACGGACTGAACCTCCTCGACGGTGACCGGCTGATCGTTCCCGTACTCGCCGTCAGGGAGATCGCCGTTCGTGCCGCCGGTGCCGGTCCAGGAGATGTCCCAGGTGGCGGTGGCCTGAAGATTGAACGTTCCGTCACCGGAGGAACGCTGGTAGGTGACGCCGCAGGTCGGCGTCTCCTTGGACTTGCCCTTGGCGTACGGCTCACCGATGGAACCGTCGTCGTTGAGCTCGCACTTGCCGGACGCGGGGATGCGCACGGCGTCCTCGGTGCCCGGCTTGATGCTGAGCGCGGTGGGCTTCGCGGTCGTGGTGGCCTCGATGTGCAGGCCGGGTACGTCGAGTGAGGCGGTGACGGACACGGGCTTGAAGTCACCCTTGTCGAGCCAGGCCCAGGTGGGGCATGTTCACCTTGGAGGGGCCGTCGGGGGCGAGGCTCACCTTGGTGCCGGGGACTTGGATCTGGTTGTAGGCGAGCTCCGCGAGGATCTCGGGGCTGATGGCGTTCGGGACGTCCGGTGTCTCGCCGTTGTCGACCCAGAAGGGGGGATCGCTGCACTTCGCCTGTTCGGCGACTGTGGCATCGGGGCTGAACTGGGCGCCCCACCACATCCCGTCCTTCTCCTTGTCGATGTTGTAGTTGTCCTTGCGGTAGCCCTGGTTCTCGTCCGACATCTCATTCAGGGCGTCACGCGGGGCGTCGGGGTCGTGCCTGGCCCCGTAGTACAGCCGATCGCGGTACTCCCCGAACTCGCTGGCCTTCCACTCCGGCGCGTACCAGCACGGAGGCGGAGTCCAGTTGGGGTCGACCGAGGTGACGGGACCGCTGCCCGGAGAGCCGCCGGAACGCGTGTAGGTGATCTTGGCTTGGGCGCCGACCGTGCGGTCCGGTCCCTTGGAACCCTGGCTGTCGATCGCGACCGGGTCCGCCGCCATCGCGGGAGTACCCGCCAGCAGGAGCAGCGAGCCGCAGACGGCCGACACTATGAGTGGCTTACGCATTCCTGTCCCCGTTATCCCCGTTATCCTCAATATCCCTGTTATCCCATGCATTGCCGGGATTCGCCCTCCACCTTGATGAGGTCGGCCCGCCACAGTCCCTTGGTCTTCTTCGAGGCGGTCATCGAGATCTGCCAGGAGGAGTAGTCCTTGATGCTCGGCTTGGTGCGGAGCACCTTCTCGCTCTTGACTTCCTTACCGAAGAGCTTGTTGTCGTTGGTGCAGAAGGTGACGGCGACGGTCTTCTTCTTCGTGACGGTCTGCACCTTCACATCGGTGTACCGGCGCTCGCCCGTGACGGTGTAGCCGGCGTCGATGTGATCCTTGATCTGCTTCTTCGCGTACGACTGCGCCGGGCTGCCGATCTCCGAGTAGAACTTGTACGCGGCATCTCCCGCGTCCTGCTTGACGATTCCGTATTCGATGGCCCGCGCAAAACTCTGCGCGTCGTTCCATGCCGCCACCTGGTCCGCGTCCGACAGATTGACCTTGTCGAAGGCGAGACTCACATCGGACGGAAACTTCATCTCGGGCCGATCGATCTTCGCTTCCGCACTCGCATCAGGGCCCGGCGACGCACTCTTCTTCGCGCCGCCCTCATCAGCCCCGGCGATCTTGTCCTTGCCCGAGTCCTTGTCGTCCCCACCACCCCCGCACCCGGTCAGGAGCAGAGCAGTGGCAGCCGTCAGCGAGACGACGGCGACGGGCAGGGTGCGACTGCGGTTCACGTGTGACTCCCGGTGGGGCGACAGTTCTTCAAGCCATCTGAAGGTACTGAATTGGTCAATGCCTTCGCCAGGTTTCACTTTGCCGAGTAGTGAATGTCTCGTGAGGCGAATGCCCGTACAAAACTGCCCAGTACGGTCGCAGAACGGACGAATGGCCCGCCCCCGATACCGGAATGGAATGCTCCGTCAGATGAAGAACGTGAAGTGCGACCGGGCGCCTACTGGCACTCCTTGGCCTTGTCCTTGACCGCGACGTCGTGCGCGACCCACAGCCCTTCGGTGCTCTTCGAGGGAACCATGTCGACCGTCCAGAGCCAGTAGTTCTGGAGGCCCGGCTCGAAGGAGAAGGTCTTCCCGCTCTGGAGATCCTTGCCCTTGATCTTGCTGTCGTCGGAGCAGAAGGTGACGACAAGGCCGCCCTTCTTGCCCTTGCCGGGCTGAACCTTGGCATCGCTGTGCCGCCGCTCACCGCTGAGGCTCAGATCGCCGGAGGCGTGCTTGTCGATCTGGTACTTCGCGTACTTCGCCGCCGGACTCTTCGGCTCCGAGTAAAACTTGTACGCAGCGTCTTCAGGGTCCTGCTTGATGATTCCGTGCACAGTGGACCGCGCGTAATTCTCGGCGTCGTTCAGCGCCGCGGCCTGGTCGGGATCGGAGAGCTTGGTCTTCTCGAAGAGAAGTTTCATGTCCTTCGGGAACTTCATGACGGGCCGGTCGATCTCGGGCGCAGCCTCGTTCGCCTGCTCTCCAGGAGCTTCCTGCTTCTTCGCGGCCTTGCTCTTGTCTCCGGAACCGCCGTCGTCGTCACCCCCGCACCCGGTCAGGATCAGAGCAGCGGCCGCCGTCAGCGAGACGGCGGCGAGGGGCAGGGCACGGCTGCGGTTCACGAGTGACTCCCGGTGGGGGCGAGGGGCATCAAGTGATCTGATCGTAGGCTGGCAAGCCAGAGCCAACGAAGGGGACGGGGACGATCATGGCCCGCTACACGGAAGCGCAGACGATCGCGCGCGGCGGATTCAGCATCAAGGTGCCGGAGACCTGGTGGGAGTTCGACGTCCGCCCGGAGTCGCGCGACGCCAGCATCCGGCAGATGATCAACGACCGCGTACGCGAACGCCCCGAGCTCGAGCCGCACCGGAACACCTTCGAGGGCTTCCTGCGCAAGGCGTCCAAGGAAGCGTGGCAGTCCGGCGCCCTGTACTGCGGCTGCATGGCGGAGAGCTTCGGCGGCGATGTGCCGATAACCGGCTCGGTCACGGTTTCCCTGGTCGGCGCGCGCACATCGAACGGCGACGTGATGCCGACCGACCCGGCTGCGATCGTGGCCCAGCTCGGCGTACGGGAGGCCAAGCGCGAGGGCGACACGTACCGCAAGGTGACGACGGTCGACATCCCGGGCGTGGGGATGGCGGCCCGCACGTTCGGCATCGAGGACGTCTCGGTCCCCGGCGACGACCGCACGATGCGCGTCGTACTGATGCAGACGTTCATTCCGGTGCCGGGCCAGGAGGGCAAGGTCGCACTGGTGGCGGGAAGCAGTCAGGTACTGGACCTGGCGGAGTCGTTCTTCGACATCTTCGACGCGGTGACCTCGACGTTCCGCTTCGCGGAGTAGACGGTGCCGAGGTACTGACGCCTTGGGCGCCATACCGCCCTGCCGCCTTCCCGTACTCCGCACGCAGCTAGTAACTTCGCATGTGCGTACGGGTACTTGTGGGGCGGAAGCGGCGGGGGTTGCGGTATGGCGGGGAATCGTCCGGCGGATTGGCATGTCCTTGACTTGGACAAGGACCCAACGCCTGGTGATCCGGACCGGGTCCGCAACCTGGCCAAGAACCTGCACGACTTCGCCGACGACGTCTCGAAGGTCCTCCGCGACATCAAGGGGATGGCGGGCGAGGACGCGATCCTCACCTGGGCAGGCAAGACGGCGGAGTCGTTCACGGCGGAGTTCGAGGACGCGCCGGGCAAGCTGAAGAAGCTCAAGAAGAGCTACGAGATGGCCGGCGACGCGCTGTCCACGTACTGGCCGGAGCTGGAGCGCGCCCAGGCCCTGGCGGACAAGGCCTTGGTCAAGGGCCGCGAGGCGCAGGGCGACTTGAGCAGCGCCCAGACCCGCCTCACCTCAGCGGACTCCTGGGTGGACAAGGCAGGCAAGGAAGCCGACAAGTACAAAGACGACGACGGCGGATCCAAGAGCAAGGACGTGCCCAAGCCGGACCCGGACAAGGTCAAGGCCGCCACCCGCAACGCCACCTCCGCCGAGAAAGCCCAGACCACCGCGAAGTCCGACGTGTCCGCCGCGAAGAGCAACCTCGACGCGGCGAAGAAGATGGCCGAGGACGCCCGCAAGATGCGCGAGGACGCCGCGGGCACCGCCAAGAAGAAGCTGGAAGATGCCTCCGACGCGGGCATCCAGAACCGTAAGTGGTGGGAGGAGGTCGGCGACTGGGTCACCGACAACTGGGACACCATCGTCGCCGTCTGCAAGGTCGTCGTCGCCGTCCTGGGCATCATCGCAATGATCATCGGTGGTCCGATCCTGGGCGCAATCGTCCTGATCGCCGCCCTGGTCGTCCTGGCCGACACCCTCAACAAATACGCCAACGGGGAAGCAGGCCTCCTCGACGTCGCCTTCGCCGCCCTGGACTGCATCCCCGGCATGAAGGGCCTCACCAGCCTCCGCGGCCTCGCCAAGGGCATGAAGGGCCTCAAGGCCGGGTTGAAGGGGCTGAAGTCCGCCCGCGGTGTCCTCGCTAAGGGCGCGAAGGGGGGCTTCAACCGCCTCAAGAGCAAGATCAAGGGTTGCGGAGACCCCGTTGACGTGGCAACAGGGCAGATGTTCCTCGCCCAGACCGACGTCACGTTGCCTGGAACTCTCACCCTTTCCTTCACGCGCAGAGCTGCCTCCGACTACCGCACCGGACACTGGTTCGGCCCGAGCTGGACGTCGACCATCGATCAGCGTATCGAGGTTGATGACGAGGGCATTGTCTTCGTCACCGAAGACGGCATGCTGCTCGCCTATCCGCATCCCGAGGCACCAGAGACCCCGGTACTGCCCGAGACCGGGCCACGTTGGCCTCTGTCCCGACTGGACAATGGTGGGTACCGGATCGATGATCCCGTCGCCGGACGCAGCCGTCATTTCGCCCCGCCCGACGATGGCATGGCTGTCGTGGATCACATCTCGGACCGCAATCGCAACACGATCCACTTCGAGTACGACGCTGATGGAGCTCCGCTCTCGATCAGGCATTCCTCCGGCTATCACCTCCGGCTGACCGTGCGGGACGAGCGTGTGCGGTCGCTGAGCCTGGCGAACGCAGCCGCGGACGGTTCGGACGTCGAGATCAAGCAGTACGGCTACACCGACGGAAGCCTCACCTCGGTCGTCAACTCCTCCGGGCTACCGCTGCAGTTCACGTACGACGAGCATCTGCGCATCACCGCCTGGCAGGACACCAACCGCCGCTCCTACACCTATACCTATGACGAGGAGGATCGCTGCGTCAGCCAGCGCGGTGACGACGGCTACGTCACCGGCTCATTCGCCTATGACGTCACGGACCCGGCGTGGCCGGACTGCCGGGTCACCACGCACACCACGGCCGAGGGTGCCACCACGCGCTTCGTCGTCAATGACAACTGCCAAGTCGTGGCGGAGACGAGCCCGTTGGGCCACACAGCGGTCACCGGGTACGACGAACACCACCACGTCACGTCCTGGACGGACGCTCTGGGTCACGCCACCCACTATGCGAACAACGCCTTCGGCCAGCTCGTCGAGATGACTCGTCCGGACGGCGCTGTCAGTCGCTACACATACAACGACCTTCACCTGCCCACAGCGCTCGAACTGCCAGACGGTTCCGCATGGCGGCAGACGTACAACGAGCATGGCAACTGCACGTCCGTCACCGATCCTTCCGGGCACATCACCCGCAGCGCCTTCAACGCGCGGGGGCATCTCGCCTCCTTGACCGACGCGCTGGGGCACACCACCGCGGTGCGCTGCGACGCTGCGGGCATGCCCGTCGAAGCCTCCGATCCGTTGGGGGCGACCACCGCGTGGGAGCGCAGTGCCTTCGGGCACCCTGTCGAGGTCACGGACGCGGGGGGAGGTACCACCAGGCTCGAGTGGACGATTGAGGGGCAGCTATCCCGCCGTACAACCCCCGATGGCGCAACCGAGACGTGGACCTACGACGGCGAAGGCAACCGGACCAGCCACACGGACCAGCTGGGGCAGACCACACGTTTCGAGTACACCCACTTCGACCTGCTCGCGGCCCGCACGACACCGGACGGCGCCCGGAATCAGTTCACCTACGATCCGTCGTTGCGACTCACACAGGTCGCCAACACCGATGGTCTGACCTGGACTTACCGGTACGACGCTGCCGGCAGGCGCGAGTCCGAGACCGACTTCGACGGCCGGACACTGACGTACGCCCATGATTCGGCCGGTCGCCTGATATCGCGCACGAACGGCGCTGGTGAGACCGTCACATTCGAGCGTGACGTGCTGGGGCAGACCGTCCGCAAGGATGCCGCCGGCAAGGTCACCACCTTCACGTACGACCTTCTCGGACACCTCACGCGTGCGGTAGGCCCGGACTCCGAACTCGACCTGCAACGCGACTCCTTCGGGCTGGTCGGATCCGAGACGGTCGACGGTCGCTCCATGTTCCACCAGTACGACGCCGTGGGCCGCCGCACCACACGCACCACTCCCTCCGGTGCGCTGAGCGCTTGGACGTACGACCCCTCGGGGCGCCCCACCCAGCTCAATGCTTCAGGTCGGACCATCGACTTCACACGTGATCAGAGGGGGCAGGAGCTCTTCCGCCAGATCGGCGAGCACGTATCCCTGGCGCACACCTTCGATGACCTGGGGCGTCTCACCACCCAGTCGGTGGTCACGGCGGACGGCCGATCGGTGCAGGCCCGTTCCTACATGTATCGGGCGGACCGGCTCCTGGCCGGTGTCGACGACCAGCTTTCCGGGGCCCGGAACTTCGACCTGGACGCGGCGGGCAGAGTCACCTCTGTCCACGGCGAATCCGTCCACGGCGAACAGTGGAGCGAGCAGTACGCCTACGACGAAGCGGGAAATCTGTCCGAGGCCAGCTGGCCGGACCAGCACCCTGGACAAGAAGCGACCGGGACCCGTGCGTACAGCGGCACCCGCATCAGGCACGCAGGAGGCGTCCGCTACGAATACGACGCACAAGGTCGCACCATCCTGCGCCAGAAGACCCGCCTGTCCCGCAAGCCCGACACCTGGCGCTACACATGGGACGCCGAGGACCACCTCACGTCGGTCGTCACCCCGGACGGCACCCTGTGGCGCTACAGGTACGACCCCCTGGGCCGTCGATCCGCCAAACAGCGCCTCGCGCCGGACGGCGAGACCATCGCCGAGGAGACGGTCTTCACCTGGGATGGCAGCACCCTCTGCGAGCAGACCACCAGCACGTCCGGGCTACCGAATCCCATCACGCTGACCTGGGACCACCAGGGCCTGCAGCCCGTCTCCCAGACGGAGCGCATCACCGCGGCTGCGGACGCTCCTCAGGAGGAGATCGACAGCCGGTTCTTCGCCATCGTCACCGACCTCGTCGGTGCCCCCACGGAACTCATCGACGAGCACGGGGAAATCGCCTGGCGGAGCCGCACCACGCTCTGGGGGATCACTGCGTGGCCGGCGAACAGTGGGGCGTACACACCGCTTCGTTTTCCGGGGCAGTATTTCGACCCGGAGACCGGCCTCCACTACAACCACTACCGGCACTACGACCCCGAGACGGCCCGCTACCTCACCCCTGATCCCCTGGGCCTCGGGCCGGCCCCGAACCCGGTCGCCTATGTGGCCAACCCCCTCATCTGGGCTGACCCGTTCGGGCTCGCGCCCTGCGATGTCGCGCTGGGGTACCGGCACGGTGGAACCAAGAAGTTCGCGGAGGACAGAGGTCTGACGCATTACATGGATCTCGGTCCCGACGAATGGAGAGGGCCCGTCTTTGACGCGATCAAGGACGGCTCGGTCAAACTACACGTGAATATGAAGGAATTTCCTGCCGATGGCTTCGTCGGCATGGCCAAGAGGGGGCTCGGGGGCGATGGGCCCAGTTTCCATGCGACAGAAGAAGAGATGGGGATGATCGCCAGGTCGGTCAAGCACGGGAAGCGCACCTGGGATTCGGTCAAGTTCTACGACAAGGAAGGGAAATTGCTCGACGATGTGCCGGAGCCCGACTGGGCGAACATGGGAAGGGTGCGGCCCTTTATCGAGGACCTAGACTGAGCAGCATGACTGAAGATCTCTACCCGGACCTGGTCGAACTCGGCGGCCTTCAAGGGGCGCTGACGCGTACGTCCCAGCAGAACGGCGTCGACCTGGGCGTAATTGACGGAGCTACCTCGGCTTCCTCCGAGGACCCGAACAGTGCGAAGCTGATGTCCGACAGAGGGACCATCATGATTTACCTCGGGGCGGAGGAGCGCCGCTTTTACATCAGTATCGCGGAAGTTCAGCATTCGTGGGCGGAGGGCGTCACCGACGACTTGCTTGCGGTAGTAGGAGTGGCGAACTCATGGCGGACCGGCGCGACGCTGAGAGAATTGAATTCCCGTTTTCCGTTCATGGAATACAGTGAACTAGCGCAGGCTTACGAGGATGGTGACCCTGTCGCGATCCAATGGGGCACGCTGCTGCACGATGACGCGTTCGCGGATTATCGGTCGTTGACGCAAGAGGTGTACGCCGATGAGCGGCTGCGCGCTCTGTTCCCCTTCTACAGCATGGGGATGCTTCGCCTCTCCGCGGACCACACAAGCCGACAGGCCTCGGAGATCAAGATCTCGCCACTGAGCGGCGGTGGCTACCGCGTCGAGTCCACCACCTCGGACGGGCAGACACACGTGGAGCACATGGGCCAGGTCGTGGAGGCGGCGGTCTCTCTCCTGGACGGTCTGTAGGAGCGGTCTCGAAGCCGCCTTGAAGCGGCCTCGAAGTAGGTGCGTGCCAGGGCCCGGCGGGAGAGCCTCGTCCTGGTCTAAGGATCCAGGCCCTCGGTTCTCCCGCCTGCATGACCCGTCAGGCAGCCGGATCAGCGGCGGTTCAACCCCCGCTTCACCTTCTTCCCCGCCGCCGACTCATCCAGCGTCTTCCACAGCTTCGACGAGCTCAGCGACGTATACACGCCGGGAGCTCCCTGTGCCCCGCAGCCATCCCCGTACGAGACGACGCCTATCTGGATGGGTGCCCTGCGGCCGGGGACGTTGCGGAAGATGGGGCCGCCGCTGTCGCCCTGGCAGGAGTCCTTCGTCTCAACCCCCGCACAGAAGTTGATCTTTGCGTTGTACTCCCCGTAACTCGTCCCGCATTCCGCGTGCGAGAGGATCGGGACCTTTACCTGGCGCAGGCGGTCCGGGGTGTTCGGGAGCTCCGTGTCCGTGTTTCCCCAGCCCGCGACCGTGGCCTTCTGGCCGGGGCGGATCAGGGCGTCCGTGCCCTGAGTGGGAAGGGCGATCGGGGAGATGCCCTTTACCGGCTTGCTGAGTTGGATGAACGCCACGTCGTACGCCTCTTGGCCCTTGAGGTAGCGGGGGTGTACGACCACTCCGCCCTTGGCCACGTTGCGTATCCGGCCCTGGCCCGAGGCGGAGAGGACCGTGCGGCCGACCGCCACCTGGAGTTTCCTCGGCTTCAAGGGCTTGCCCGCGTCGTCCACCAGGCAGTGTGCCGCCGTCATCACGGTGTCCCCGGTGACGAGGCTGCCGCCGCAGAACTGCCGGGCAAGCGGGCTGCCTGAGCCCTTGTCCATCACGGCCGCCATGAACGGGTAGGCGTCGTTGGATACTTCGGTGCCGCCGATGATCGCGTGCGCGGCCGGGGTGCTTGCGGCCAGCATGGCGAGTGCCGCCGTTGCTACTCCGGCTGCCGCCATGGTTGTGCGTGATGACGCCGGCGAGGGAAAGGAAAGTCTCATGGGGGTTGAATTTCTCTTCCGTACTGAATTGAGCAGGGCAGGGATTGATCGGATGGTGAGACGGGAGAGCGCGGGTGGGGGTTCATCGGATGCGGTGGGATGTCGAGAGAGAGACGCCACTGAGCGGGGCATGGATCGACCGCTGGGTTTCCCGTGTGCGGGAGCGGCTGGACGTCTATCTCGGGGAGTTCGAGTCGCGGTTCGGGTATCCGCCCGACTCCAACTGCCTGCAAGAGGTGAGGGAAGGGGGCTCCGCCGCTGAATGCGACGACATCGCTTCGGTCTCCTGCGACCTCGCGCTTCTCTATCGCCACCTGCACCGACTCAGCCTGCCGGACGTTGGCGTCGGGCTCTTCGTGCACTCCGAGCAGCAGACCGTGGCGGGGCTTCGCGGGGAGTTGCCCACGCGGGTCACGCGGGTCACGGGGGGCGCGGGGGGTGTCGAGGACTCCGTCGTTGTCTTCGGGTCCGACGGGGGCGGGGCGCTCTTCGCCCTCAGCCGGAGCGACAGCCGGAGCGACGGGGCAACCGTGTATCGCCTGCCGCCAGGCCGAGTTGACGGCCAGACCTACCACTGTGCGTCAGCCGTCGAAGTCCTGGCCGCGGGGGTGCAGGGATTCCTCACCTACGTCGAAGACGAGCTGCAGCGGAACTGACGTCCAGCGGAACTGACGTCCAGCGGAACTGACGTCCAGCGGAACTGACGTCCAGTGGAGCCGACGTATATGGCCGAAGTCCGCCCAACCGGGAACCACTCCCGCCCCTCCCCGCGTCATCCGTGCGGCTGATGGATCAGCCGTTCATCGGCCAACGATCAGTGGGTGTTCCTCATCACCGCACCCGGCGGAGCCCGTTGCGCAAACGCTGAATATTCGCATGCGCACATCCATATCTCCTCCCGTTCTGCGGAAATGCGTGGGAACCATGGAGTACGGATTGCGCGTGGATAACGATGAGGAGTGCGGGCTGCGGCAGCCTTAACGCGCCTTGAGGGGCTTATGTGCTGCTGATACGGTGCGATGACTTGACACTGTGCCTGGGGCTGAATAGCCCGCCCGAGGCGGGCGAAGAGAGTCGCGAGTGTCTGAAAATGACCGAATCTTCTTGGGCGTGCGGGGAGCAGTTGCGTGAAGATCCAAGAGCGTACGGGGGCGGGCAACAGCCGTTCCGCCGCGCCGGTTCAGCCAGCGGTCGGTGAGCGCCTTCCCGCGCCGCCTCGCGAGCGCAAACCGGCACTCGCCGCCCTGGCCGTTCTGCTCATCCTTGTCGGTGCCCTCGGCGCCACCGTCCTCGTGCTGCGCGCGGGAGAGCGTGTGGAGGTCGTGAAGGTGACGGCGGAGATCTCGGCGGGCGAGGCGGTGAGTGACGACAACATCACCTCCGTCATGGTCGCCGACGACGCGAGCATCAACTACGTGAAGTGGTCGCAGGTCGGGCAGCTGAGGAAGCTGAAGGCCACCAGCACCATCCCCAAGGGTGCCATCGCCGTCGGCGAGATGTTCTCCGGCAAGGGCGGGCTGCCCGCCGGCAAGTCCGCCGTCGGTGTCTCCCTCAAGGAGGGGCAGTACCCCGCGAGCGGCCTGAAGGCCGGCGACACCGTGGACGTCTACCAGGTCGGTGACTCCGCATCCTCCGGATCCAGCGACAAGGAGACCGGCGGCTCCGCCGGATCGAGCGCGGGTGACTCGCCCATCGTCGCGGCCGCCCGCGTCAGCTCCATCGCCGACAAGAGCGACTCCACCGTGAGCACCGGCGCCCTCGGCGTCACGCTCCAGGTGGACACCGCCGACGCGGCCGCCGTCGCCAGGGCAGCGTCCGCCGGCGCCGTCGCTCTCGTCCAAGTGTCTCCCAACAGCAACTAGAGGCGAGTAGAAGAGACATGGCGCTCATTGCTCTCGCTGCTGACAAGGGGTCTCCCGGAGTCACCACCGCCGCCGTCGCGCTCGCAGCCGTCTGGCCGCGGCGCGTGCTGGTCGCGGAGACCGACCCCGCAGGCGGCGACCTGGTCTACCGCAGTGCCGCCGCGCACGGCGGACCGCTCAACCCCAACACCGGGATGCTCAGCATCGCGGCCACCGCACGTCGAGGCCTCGTGCCCGATCAACTCTGGGACCACACACAGCCGTTGGCCGGTGGGCTCGAAGTCCTCGTGGGCCTTGGTGTGGCCGAACAGGCCGCCGGGCTCGCGGGGCTCTGGCCGACCCTCGGTCGGGCCTTCTCGCAGCTCGCCGACTCCCCGCACGCGCCCGCGGACGTCATTGCTGATTGTGGTCGCATCAGTGGGGACACCCCTGCCGTCGAGCTCTTCCCGCAGGCGGCCCTCGTGCTGCTCGTCTCGCGGACCGAGCCCGAGGCCATCGCGCGCGTACGCGACCGTGCCGCCGCCCTCGCCACCAAGCTGCACGGCGGATCGCGTGGGGCGGCGTCGCTCGCGACCCCGCTCATCGGCGTACTCCTGATCGCCGACCCCTCGACGTCCGCCAAGCTCGTCCACCAGGTCAACGACATGCTGGTGGCGGCGCAGACCGGCGCCCGCGTCGTCGGCACGCTCGCCGAGGACCCGGCCGGTGCCGAGCAGTTGGCGGGCCGTAAGCGCGGCCGTCTCGACAAGTCGATGCTCATCCGCTCGGCCCGCAAGGTGACCGTCGACCTGTACCAGCAGTACGGCGCCGCCTGGGCCAACCCGAACGCGGGCACGCACGGAGCGGGCGCGCACGGGGCAGGCCGATGAGCGTTCCCGTCGATCACCAGCTCGTCAAGCGGTTCCGGCAGGACGCCGGTGACCGCATCGCCGAGCAGCGCCGCCTGGACCAGGTCTCCGGCGTCACCCCCATGTCGGGCGAGGACGAGCGGCAGTACGCCCGCGCCGTCATCGCCCAGATACTGGAGGAGTACGCCCGGATAGAGATCAACGCCGGGCGCACCCCGCTGGACGCGGACACCGAGGAGAAGTACGCGGCTGCCGTGCACGCCGCGCTCTTCGGCGTCGGACGGCTCCAGCCGCTGCTCGACGACCCCGAGGTCGAGAACATCGACATCAACGGGTACGACCAGGTCTTCGTCGGATACGCCGACGGGCGCGAGGCCAAAGGTGACCCGGTCGCCGAGACGGACGAAGAGCTCGTCGAGCTCATCCAGATCCTCGGTGCCTACTCCGGTCTCTCCTCGCGCCCCTTCGACTCCGCCAACCCGCAGCTCGACCTCCGGCTCCCCGACGGCTCGCGTCTGTCGGCCGTCATGGACGTCACGCGGCGTCCCGCGCTCTCCATCCGACGTGCCCGCATGGGCAAGGTCTTCATGTCGGACCTGGTGGGCAACGGCACGGTGACACCCGAGGTCGCGCACTTCATGGCGTGCGCGGTGCGGGCCCGCAAGAACATCATGATCGCGGGCGCGACGAACGCGGGAAAGACCACGCTGCTGAGGGCGCTCGCGAACGAGATCCCGCCGCACGAGCGTCTTGTCACCGTCGAGCGAGCCCTGGAGCTCGGCCTCGACCAGTACGCCGATCTGCACCCGAACGTCGTCGCCTTCGAGGAGCGCCTGCCCAACTCCGAGGGCCAGGGCACCATTTCGATGGCGGAGCTCGTACGCCGTTCGCTCCGTATGAACCCGTCGAGGGTCATCGTCGGTGAGGTGCTCGGCGACGAGATCGTGACCATGCTGAACGCGATGTCGCAGGGCAACGACGGCTCGCTCTCCACGATCCACGCCAACAGCTCGAGTGAGGTCTTCAACCGCATCTCGACGTATGCCCTCCAGGCCACCGAGCGGCTGCCCATCGAGGCGAGCCAGATGCTGGTGGCCGGAGCCGTCAACTTCGTCGTCTTCATCCAGCGGCGCAACAACTACCAGACCGGCGGCAAGCTCCAGCGCATGGTGACCTCGGTCCGCGAGGTCAACGGCGTCGACGGGCGCGTCCTGTCCAGTGAGGTCTTCGCGGAGGCCTCGAACGGGCAGATCGTCGCGCACGCGCCGATCGCCTGCATGGACGACCTGGCCGTGTTCGGCTACCGCCCCGCCGGGCAATGGGGGTGAGCACGACATGAACTCACTCGGCTCGATGGGCGGCCTCTTCTCGCTGCCTGTCCTGTACGCACTTGGCTGCGGCCTCGCGGTCGGCGGTGGCCTCGCGGTCCTCGCGATCGCGCTGCGCGGTCTGCCGGTGAAGCCCGAGCACGAGAAGCAGCGGGCCAGCCAGCGGATGAGCGAACTCATCCGTTTCGCGGGCCAGCGAGGCTCGCTGGCCATCGGCGTAGGCCTTGTGGTGCTTCTCCTGACGCGATGGGCGGTGGCGGGCGTCGCGTCCGGCATCCTCGTCTTCTTCTGGGACAAGCTGTTCGGCGGTGCGAAGGAGGAGCGCGCGCAGATGAAGCGCGTCGAGGCCCTCGCCGCCTGGACGGAGTCCCTGCGCGACACCATCGCGGGCGCGGTCGGCCTTGAGCAGGCGATCCCCGCTTCGGCACGGGCCGCGGCGCCGGTGCTCCGCCCGCACCTGGACGCCCTGGTGGACCGGCTGCGTGCGCGTACGCCGCTTCCCGACGCACTCCAGGTCCTTGCCGACGAGATCGACGACGCGTCGGCCGACATCATCGTGGCCGCCCTGATCCTGAACGCGAAGCTGCGTGGTCCAGGTCTGCGCCAGGTGCTCGGCGCTCTCGCCAAGTCGGCCCGCGAAGAGGTCGACATGCGGCAGCGCGTGATGGCGCAGCGGGCGTCGACACGGCGTTCGGTGCAGATCGTGGTCGCGGTGTCGATCGCGTTCGTCCTCGGCCTCTCCATCTTCAACCGCGACTTCGTCTCGCCCTACGGCACTGCGGTCGGGCAGCTCGTGCTCGCCTGCGTCTGCGGCCTGTTCGCACTCGGCTTCTGGTGGCTGCGCAAGCTCTCGACGGTGGAGACGCCGGACCGCTTCCTGGTCAAGGACGAGCCGGGCGTGCAGTTCGTGCGTCCGCGGGGGCCGGGGTCGGGCCCTGCGGGCTCCGGTTCGGGCGAGCAGGCTCCGCTGACGGGCCCGTCGGGCCCGTACGGCCAGCCGCAGCCCGGGCACGGTCAAGGTCAGGGTCCGGGGCAGCCTGGTCAGCCGGGCTATTCGAATCCTGAGGGGGTACGACGATGAGCCTGACGATGCCGATAGTGATCGGCGCCATCATGGGCCTGGGTATCTACACCCTCATCCGTGCCCTGATGCCCTCCAAGCGGAGTGCGGTCGCCACGGTCGCGCGGATCGACGCGATGCGGGCGCGGGGTGCGGCATACGAGTCGCAGCGGTCGCCGTCCGGGGACGGCAAGAAGGGTTCCGGCCGACTGGATTCCACCCGCAACCGTGTGGGCGTGCGGGTCGCCGACTTCTACCTCCAGCAGGGCTGGGAACAGCGTTCGCTCCGGGCCGACCTGGCGGTGCTCGACCGCAGCTGGGAGAAGTTCCTGGCGACCAAGACGCTGCTGGCGGCCGCGGGGGTTTTCTTCGGGCCGTTCATGTTCGTCATCATCTGGACCCTGGGGGTCGGTCGCAGCCCGATCATCCCCGTGTGGCTCGCGTTGACGTTCGGCGTCATCTTCTTCTTCCTTCCGGACCTCGAAGTGCGACGGGACGCCGCGGACAAGCGGCGCGACCTGCGCCGCGTGATCGGCGCCTACCTGGACCTCGTGTCGATGAGCCTGGCGGGCGGCCGGGGTCTCCCCGAGGCCCTGATGGCCGCGGCGGAGATCTCCGACGGATGGGCGACGCAACGTATCCGAAGTGCCCTGGCCGATGCGCGGATCACCGGCATCAGCCAGTGGCAGGCGCTCGGGTCACTCGGCGAGGAGCTGGGTGTCGAGGAGCTCAAGGACCTGTCGGCTTCTCTTGGCCTGGTGGCCGACGACGGCGCCAAGGTGCGTGAATCGCTCGCCTCCCGTGCGGAGACGATGCGGCACCGCGAAATGGCGGAGATCGAGGGCAGCGCGGGCGAGAAGTCGCAGTCGATGCTCGTCGCCCAGCTGCTTCTCTGCGCGGGCTTCCTGGTCTTCCTCATCTTCCCGGCGGCGATGCGCGTGTTCCAGGTCTAGCGAACTTTACGGCGATGGACGGGCCGGCCGACGGGGGCGGCCCGACACTCCCCCCACACTCCTGAGAGGACAACTCACCATGAACGGACGGAACTTCAGCACCGGCAGCCCGGCTGTGGACTTCCTGGTCACCTTCCTGAAGGGCCGCGTGCAGCGTGCCCGCTCCGGCGAGCTCGACCGCGGTGCGTCCGCGGTCGAGTGGGTCATCATCTCGGCGGTCGTCGTGGCGATCGTCGGCGTGGTCGCCGCCGTCATCAACGGTGCGCTGAAGGGCGGCGCGGAAGACGTCAAGAAGTGCATCGAGGGTGCTGACCAAGACGGCACCTGCTGATCAGCCGTAGACCGGGGAGCGAAGGCGGATACGAGTGCGCGGGTGCGTGAAGCGATGGGTACGCCGCAGGGTGGAGGCAGCCTCCACCCGCGGTGAATCCGGCATGACCGCGATCGAGTTCGTTCTGCTCACTCCGGTCCTCTTCTTCATGATCTTCGCGACGGTGCAGTTCGCGCTGTACTTCTTCGCGGACCATGTCGCCCAGGCCGCGGCCCAGGCGGGCGCGCGCAAGGCCCGTGCGACGGCCGACGAGAACCCGGGCGGATGGCGGGGCGACGCCCGTGACGTGGTCGACGCCTACATCCAGCAGCTGGGACCCCAATTGGTGCTCGGCCCGGACGTGAAGACGGTCGAGCCGAAGGCGAACACGGTCGGCGTGGAGATCACCGCGAAGGTGCCGTCCGTCTTTCCCGGCCTCGACATGACGGTGCGTGCGCAGTCGGCGGGCCCCGTGGAGCGGTTTGTGGAGGACAACGGCTGATGAGGAACGCATGGGCCCGTGCTGTCCTCCACGGGACGCGCGCGGGGGGCCACGGGACGCACGCGTGGGGCGGCCGTAGCTCAGGCCGGGACGACTGGAAACGAGACCGGGACCGGGGGCTCTCGACCATCGAGGTGGTCATCCTCGCCCCCGTGATGATCCTCTTCATCCTGATCCTGGTGGCCTTCGGCCAGCTTGTCGACGCCCGGGGAGGCGTCGACGGGGCGGCGCGTGACGCCGCGCGTGCCGGTTCGATCCAGAAGGACCAGGGCACGGCGATGTCCGAGGCGCGGGCGGCGGCGGAGGCCGACCTCGAGGGCATGTGCGTCGGCCCGGTCACCGTCAACCAGACGAGCACGGGCTTCGTCCCCGGTACGTTCTTCACGGTCGAAGTGAGCTGTCAGGTGCGGGGCCTTGCCATCCTCGGCCTCGACATGGAGACGACGCTGAAGGCCAACTTCAGCTCTTCACTGGACCCACTCCGGAGGTCGGTGTGAGCATCAGCCCTCGCATACGAGAATGGGCCGCCGTCCGCCGTGAACGCCTCGACGACCGTGGCTCGGGCGCCGGTGCCGTCATCATCTTCGCGCTCGTCTTCCTCTCGCTCTCGGCCTTCGTCATCGACGGCGGCCTGTCCATCTCCAAGCGGGAGCGGGCCGCTGACATCGCGGAACAAGCAGCGCGATACGCGGCGCAGGACATAGACCGCGAGGGCATATACGAAGGCGCCAAGGGCGCGCCCATCAACTACGAGAACTGCGGCGCGCGAGTACAGCAGTACGCACGCTCGACGGGCCTGCGCGGCGCGGATGTCGCGGCGACGCACTGCGTGACGGCCAACGCCGACCAGGTCGAGGTCGAGGTCCAGATGACGTACAGCCCGGTGTTCACCGGGATGTTCTACGGCGGCGACGTGACGGTGCACGGAAGCGCGGTCGCGGAGAACGAGGTCGGCTGAGCGGCCCCGCTGTTCGCTCTTCCACTGGGTCCTGGCGTCTCGACACCGGCAGTACCCCGTCCCGGTCAGGGGCGGGGGTCTGTGAGGGCGGCGGTGGTCGAGCGGAAGGCGCTCCGGTAGGCGGAGGGGGTGGTGTCCAGGGCGACCCGCATGTGTTGCCGCAGGTTCGTGCCGCTTCCCAGACCCGTTCCGGCGGCGATGTCGTCCACGGGCAGTTCCGTCGATTCCAGCAGATGGCGAGCGTGCTTCAGGCGGGCGGAGGTGAGCCACTCGGCCGGGGAGAGACCTGTCTCCTGCCTGAATCGCCTCGTGAACGACCGCACACTCATGTGGCAGTGCGCTGCGAGGTCTTTGAGGGACAGCCGCCTGTCCAGCTGCTCCGTCATCAGCGTTCGCGCCCTGGCCGTCGATGTCCCCGCGTCCTCCGTGACCGGGTGGTCGATGTACTGCGCCTGCCCTCCTTCCCTCATGGGCGCGACGACGTTGTACCGGGCTACTTGATTCGCCACAGAGCTGCCGTGGTCCTCCCGGATCAAGTGCAGGCACAGGTCGATGGCTGCCGCGCCACCGGCGGACGTCAGGACCCCGCGATCGGCGACGTAGAGCGGATTGGTGTCGAGGTCGACCGCCGGGAAGAGCCGCGTGAACTGATCGGCGTAGCGCCAGTGCGTCGCGGCCCTGTGTCCCTCCAGCAATCCGGCAGCCGCGAGCACGAACGACCCCGTACACAAAGACACCATCCGGGCCCGACGCTGAGCCGCTCGCAACGCCTCGGCGATACGGGAGTCCACGACACCGTCATCGAGCACGTCCGGGGAGCGGGTGCCCGCGACGATCACGGTGTCGGCATGCTCAAGGAGGGACAGATCCCCTTGGGGAGTGATGCCGTACCCGTTCACCGTCGGCACCGGAGAGCCGTCCGGCGTGACGGTCTGCACGTCGTACGCGATGCCTCCCGCGCGTGGGGCGACCGTGGCGAGCATCTGGGCCGGAATGCTGAGATCGAACGCGACCACCGGGGCGAGGGCGAGAACCGTCACCCGGTGAGGAGCTGCAACAGTCATGGCCCAATAGTTGCATATGGTGGCCCTCGGGCCACTTCTGCCGTGCTCGGAGACCGGAGAAGCTGGACACGTTCCGCTTTCCGCATTTACGCACTCCCCACGAAAGGTGGCGGCCGGCCATGCCCATTCCCGCTGTCGATTCCGAGATCCAGTCGCTGCTCGAAACTTCCGACGCAGGGGTCTTCCCCTTCTACGGCCTGGACTCCGTCCTTGCCGTACCCGAGCGGTACCAGCTGCTGCGGGAGCGCCCCGACACGCCGGTCGACGACCGTGTGAAGGTTCAGGACCTGTGGGTCCCGGGGCCCGCAGGACAACTGCGGCTGCGTGTCTACCGCCCCGTAACGGACGACGTACTGCCGGTCGTCCTCTACGTGCACGGCGGTGCCTTCACCTATGGCTCCCCGGAAGGCGAGGAGGAGCACGCCCTGCGGTATGCCCTGGAGGCCGAAGCCGTCGTCGTCTCCGTCGACTACCGCCTTGCGCCCGAGCATCCCTACCCGGCCGCGGCCGACGACGCCTACGAGGCCCTGACCTGGATCGCCGCACACGCGGCCCAGATCGGCGGTGACCCGGAGCGCATCGCCATCGCAGGCGTGAGTGCGGGCGGGAACATCGCGGCCTCCACCGTCCTGCGCGCCCGCGATCTCGCAGGACCCAAGGTGACCTTCCAGCTCCTGATCTACCCGGCCCTGGACAGCAGCATGACCAGTGCCTCGATGCGCGAATCCACCGATACACCCGTCTTCAACCGGGCCGCGGCGGAGCTGGCCTGGATCTATTACGCCGAAGGCCACGGCCACGTGCCCTACGCGTCCCCGGCGCAGGCTGCTGACCTCGGCGGACTGCCTCCAGCCCTCGTCGTCGTGGCAGAGGTCGACCCGCTGCGCGACGAGGGCCGCCATTACGCCGAGCGTCTCAGCGCCGCCGGTGTCACCACGGAGCTCATCCAGGCCCCGGGTGCCGTGCACGGGTTCGACCTGCTGTTCCCGAAGGCCCGGGTCAGCGAGCGCAATCTGGCGGACCAGGTGCGGGCCCTTCGTGAAGCCCTCCATCCGTAAGCAGGGCACGTCTTGGAGACGGGCCTCAGCCGACCGGGCGGCAGAGCAGCGGCTTCTCCAGCTCCGAGCAAGGGCGGTGGCCGTGCACCGGGAGGCTGTCCTTGCCCGCGCCTTCCGTGAGGTAGCGGAGGAAGCCCGCGGCCACGGAGTCGGCGGGGGGTTCGCCGTAGGTGTAGGCGAACTCCGTCTGCCAGTACGGGTACGCGCCCGCGTCGGCGCCCTCCACCGTGGCCGGGTACCCGGCGATACGGACCTGCTGGATGCCCTCGTGGGTGAGCGCGGCGCCCGCCTCGCTGTGGCCGAGGGCTCCTGGGACGGACGCCACGTTGTCCAGGAGGATGTCGGTGTCGCCGACCTCGCAGCGGCCCGGCTTGCTCCGGTCCATGCCCGCGCAGTCCCCCGAGGTGACCTCGAGGAGCTCCTTGTTGTCGAGGACCTGGTGGACGAGCGTGGAGCGGGTGCCGGAGCCGGGGTGGCGGCTCACGAGGTGGATGGGGACGTTGTTTCCGTTCACCTGGCGCCAGTTGGTGATGTCGCCGGAGTAGATCTGGCGGAGTTGCTTGAGCGAGAGGTCCTGGACGCCGGCGTCTTTGTTGACGGCGAGGGTGAAGAGCGACAACGCGACCGGGCGGGGCAGGAGTTGGGGGCGGCCGTCGCCCTTTGCCCCGTCCGTGAAGGCGAGCCGGTCGGCCAGTCCAGGGCCACCCGTACCAGCCGCCTCGACCGTCTTGGTCTTGGTTCTCTTCTTGCCCGCCGCTTCCAGTGTGTCGAGGCCCGCGACGCTGCCCTTGAACGTGTCGTCCGTGATGGGGATGCGGGCGCCCGTGCACTTCTTCACGTACCGCTTCGCCGCGTCGCTGACGGCGTCCTTGAAGGCGGTGGAACCGGAGAGGGTCAGCGTGCCCTCGGCGCAGTCCACCGGTGCGGCCTGGGCGGGGGCGTCGTCCCTGGTGAACGAGGTGAACGACTGGATGGCGGCGATAAGCACCAGGAGCGCGATGAAGACCATGACGGGCTTCGAGGCGAAGGTGTGGCTCTCGGTCTCCTTGATCCGCCCGCCGCGTACGCCGCCCTTTATGCCCGCGACGACCACGGGGTCGGGGAAGGCCTGGCCGACCGGGAAGTCCGGGTCGCGTTCCAGGACGGCGAGGACCTTGTAGTGGGTGCCGCGGTTGAGGGGGACGCGGGGCAGTTCGATGTGGCCGTTGTCCATGCGCAGGCCTGCGGCGTCGTCGAAGCACGGGCGCAGGTAGTCGTGGCTGAGCTCGGTGACTACCATGCCGTCGACGCGGCGGCCGGGGAAGTTGATCCGGATGCCGACCTGGTCGTCGTCGCGTACGACGTAGTCGCCGGCGTCGATGTGGGTCCAGCCGCTGTTCTGGATGCGGAGCAGGACGAAGGAGGGGTCGGCGAGCGAGGTGCCGTACTGCTGCATCTGCCGCAGGACTCCGGCATGCGGATGGGTGTCCGCGTTCTTCGCCGTGGTGTCCATCTGTACGCGGTAGCCGAGCCGTTTGCGACCGGCGAAACCGAACTCCCACAGGGCGGCGCCGACGGGTATCGCGAGCCCGAGGGCGGCGACCATCAACTCCCAGGAAAGACCACTCATCACCGAACCGACCCCCGTTGTCCGAACCCAGCTGTGTGGGTATGGCCAAATTACGAGGGGAGGGGTGGGGTTCCGAGTCAACGGGCGCTGTCTCAGGGAGAGTTCACTGGTCTGCCGCTTGGGGTTGGGCGGTGTTCACCGGGTGTTGGGGCGGACGTCGCCGCGCGGGCTCCGTGCCGGAGACCGGGATGGCCGCCCGCTCGGTGGGCGGCTAGTCGCCCTCGCCCTTGCCCTTCCCCTTGCCGCCCTTCTCCTTCACGCCCTCGGAGACGTCCTTCGCCAGCTTGTCGTCCAGCTTCTTGAACTCGCGTACGACCGCGTCGGACATGTCGGCCAGGGCGTCCAGCTGCTGGGTGATGTCCTCGCGGCCGTCCTCCCAGTTGGACTCGAAGTCGTCGAGCGCGTCGTACACGCCGCCGTCGCCGATGTCGTCCTTGTAGGACTCGAAGATCTTCTTCGTCCGGTTCATCCGGTCCTTGACGGACCGCAACCGGCCTCCGTAGTCCTCAAGATCGCTGAGCGGGAGTGCGAGGTCGCTCTTGCCCTTGCCTGCCATTCCGTGTCCCCCTCAGTCCCTCTGGGCTGATGCTGTTCGGGCTGTTGCCATGCGAAACGGAACGTACGCTCGCTCCGGAGACGAGTATGACTTGCCCCGTGGTTCCGGGGGCGGGGATATACGGCTGGGGCAGCGCGGCATCTCGTGCACGCGTCGGCCGATCAGCCGCCTGATGGTCGCGTCGAGGCCCTCGCACAGGTCAGTCCTCGTCCTCTCCCACCCGGTTCCGAGCCGACGTCGGACCAGTCCTCGCCGGTCAGTGTCGCCGCCAGGCGCCCCTCTTCGAGCTCCACGCCGACGTCCATACCGTTCATACCGTTCGCCGCAGCCGTGGCGAAGGCGGCGGGCGGGGTGCTGTCCAGGAGGAAGACGAAGTGCAGGGTGAAGGGCGGCGTGTGGTGGTCGGGTACTCCGTCGGCGTCGAGCTGAAGGTTGGCCTTCCAGGCCGCTTGGCAGAGGACTGAGACGAAGAGCCCGAGAAATTCGGCACTCAGCAGGCAGTCGGCCTTGTCGATCAGGACCGCGATGTCCTTCGTCTCGCCCCCGTGGCCGTGCCAGTCGTGGAGACAGTCCACGAGTGCGTCCCAGTTGTGGCCGAAGTAGCCCGGGAAGCGGAGCTCTCGGGCAAAGGTGGCGAACAGGGCGCCCGGATCTCGCAACTCCCTGCCGTCCAGGCGGATTACGCGTCCGCCCTGCTCCTGGAGCTTGGAAGTCTCGGTGTTCAGCCATGGGTCGTCATGGCGCGTGAAGACGACCCATGGTGAACGACGCCGGGTGAGGGTGATGGTGGCGCCCATGGTGGAGAGCCTGGATCGGATCAGCGGTTGATCGACTGGACTTCCTGGACGTCCATGTCCTGGGTTGTCTCGAAGGTGCCGTCGGGCAGGTTGGCTCCCGTGTTCTGGGAGCCTTCCCACGAGATCTCCCAGGTGATCGACGCCTTCAGCTGGTACGGCTTTCCGTCGGTCGCCCGGAGGTACTTGATGCCGCACGGCGGGTCCTGCTTCGACTTGCCCTTGGCGTAGGGCGTGCCGATGCTGCCGTCGTCGTTGATCTCGCATTCGCCGGATGCGGGGAAGGTATCCGCGTCGGCGGTACCCGGCTCCAGGTGGAGGCTCTTCGGCTTCGCCGTTGTCTCCGCCCACAGGCCCGTGTTCGGGAGTTCCGCGCGGACCTTGACGTCCTTGAAGGTGCCCTTGTCCAGCCAGACCCAGGTGGGCATGTTCACCGTCGACTTGGCCTCGGGCTTCAGTTCGACCTTGGTGTCCGGGACCTTGACCTTGTCGTACGCGTACTCGGCGAGCATCTTGGGCGTCGGCGCGTGCGGGATGTCCGGGACCGTTCCTGCGTCCTGCCAGAACATGATGCGGCCGCAGTCCCAGGAGTCCGGGTCGGTGTCGTCCGGTGCGACACCGCGCCAGAAGTAGCCGTCCTTGCCGATGTTGTAGTTCTTGTAGCCCTCGGCGCGGCTGTTCTCGTCGTCGAAGTTGTCGTTGGCCTCGCCCTTGTCGTAGTGATCGATGAAGATCGCGTCCGACCAGAACTCGTGGATGCCGGCGTCGTCGACTTCGCCGGCCTCTGCGGCCTTCTTGAGCTGCTCGGGCGTGTAGGCGGGCTCGTACCAGCAGGCCGGAGGCTTCCAGTTGGGGTCGATCGGTGCCAGGTTCCCCTTCTTGCCGCCGCCGTCTCCGCCGCTCTTGTACGAGATCTTGATCGAGGAGTGCGTGACACCAGCCCCGAGGTTGCCCTTGTCGTCCACGCTGCCGCCGCCTTCGTGGCCTGGCCCGCCCAGTGCCAGCGCGGGCGTCGGAACGAGAGCGGAGACGATCGCCAAGGGGGCGATCACCCGCACGACAGCGGTGCCTATGGTGCTGCGACTGGTGCTGCGAGTAGAGCGCATGATCAGCATCCCCCAGGATCGGTCTCTACCGAGGTGGTCATCCAGACGCCGTTGTCGCCCTTCTCAAGGGCCGTGCGGTACTGGACCTTGGGGGACTCGCCTTCGGGAGTTCCCTCTTTCTTGCCGGTCTTGAGGTCCTTGCTGAAGCCCTTGCTCTCGTCCACGCAGTAGAAGAGAGTCGCCCGGCCCTTCTCGCGGATCTCCGCCTCGGGGCGGGAGGCCTTGACCTCGCCGGTGATCGTCAGCCCCTTGTAGCCCTCGACCCACTTTTCGCCGCTGGCGAGGGCGGACCGCGTGCTGTAGAAGGCCAGGTAGTCGGCCTTGGGGTCGGCCTCACCGATCGCGGCGTACGTTCCGCGAAGCCGCTCCTTGCCGTCGTTCAGGATCGACTGGATCTTCGGGTCGCTGTCCGTCCAGCCCTCGAAGTCAGCCTTGAAGGACTTGGGCAGCGTGATCTTGGGGCGGTCGACGTCCGACGACTCCGACGCAGTGGGCGACGGCTTGCTCGACCCCTGTCCCGCCCCCTCGATCTTGTCCGAGGAGTCATCACTCCCGCCGCCCCCACACGCGGTCAACAGCAGGGTCGCGCTCGCCACCAGCGTGGCAACGATGGGCATAGTGCGACGGGCCACGATTGCAGTCCCCCAGGGTTCGGCAGAGTTCGGTACGTGTGCAGGCGAGAATGAGCTGAATGACGCTACCAGGCGTGGGTTACCAGTACTGGTGGGCCGTGTGAAGGTTCTCGCGTTCTGTGCGGTGACGGAAGCGAACAGGAGCGGCCGGGTCTCAAGTGCTACGCGGGCGCAGCCATTCCGTGCCGGAACTGTGACTCGCGGGGATGCTCGCGGGGATGAATGGGGGATGAATGCTGTCCCGGGCGGGCAATCGCGGGCCGGAACCGCCCAGGAACCGCCCAGGAAGAGCTGCGCTTACCGTGCAACTCGGGCGTAAACGGGCGCCCGGAGAAGTCCCTCGGCAGCCCTTGGGTGCCGTGGCCTCTGTCTGACCATCGGCCCCTTCCGTACCATCGCCTCAGTACCCTCAGCACCTCAGCCCACAGACCGCCGAGACCGCTGATCTCTATCCGCTCCCTCTCAGAGGACAACAGGACACCCGCCATGGCGCGCACCTCTTCAAGTTCGACAGGCGGCCCGTCGGCTCCACGGAATCGGACGCCGCAGCCGCTGCCCCGGCGTCGACGTTCGTTCGGGGACTTCTTCAAGGCGTTCCTCGCCTTTGTCGCGCTGGCCGCGCTGGTCCTCGGCGTACCTGGCGCCCTCGCGTACGCCGTGGGGTGGCCGCTTCCGGGCGGTGCGCCCTCGCTGGACTGGCTGCAGCAGGAGATCACGGTCGGGACGTTCATCAACGTACTGACCGTTGTCGTCTGGCTCGCCTGGGCCCAGTTCACCGCCTGTGTGCTGGTGGAGGTCAAGGCCGCGCTCTCGGGTGTGGGGATGCCCAATCGCGTTCCCGGTGCCGGTGGCAGTCAGCTCCTCGCCCGTCAACTCGTGGCCGCCCTGCTCCTGGTGGGCGCCACCGCCGCCAGCTTCGCGCCCGGGCTCTCGCAGTTCGGGCAGTCGCTGGAGGGGAATCAGAAGCCCGCGAGCGCCGCTTCCGCCCAGCAGACCCCGGGTGGTCTCTTCGGGCAGGAGCAGGCATCGAGCGCCGCCAGTGCCGTGGCCGAGCAGGCCGAGCAGGCCGCCGCCCACGCGGGCAGCAGTGCCAAGGACGGGGACACCAAGTACTACCGGATCCAGCCGCCCGAAGGGCGTCACCACGATTCGATGTGGGAGATCGCCGAGCGGCACCTGGGAGACGGTCGCCGGTACAAGGAGATCTACCAGCTCAACAAGGACAGGGAGCAGCCGGACGGGTCGCGGCTGTCCGAGGCCAGCCTCATCCGGCCGGGCTGGATCATGGAGATGCCCGCGGACGCGCACGGCGGCGAGCTCGTCGAGATGCCCGACGAGTCGCCCAAGGTCTCGCAGGACGTGAAGGAGCAGATCTCCGACTACGCGAAGTCCGGGGATCAGGCCAAGGAGCAGGGCGGCGGGGCCAAGGAGCAGGGTGGGGGATCCACCGATCGCGATACCGCCCACATCACCGTTCCCGAGCAGCGCCCCTCCGAGAGCGGGCAGCAAAAAGCGCCCGTCGCCAGCAGTGGAAGTAGTGACTCCGAGGGGTTCTCCTTTGGGCTGCCCGAGGCTCTCATCGGCGCGCCCCTTCTCGCCGCCGGGCTCCTCGGCGCCCTCGGGCGTCGTCGGCGGCACGCGCTGTGGCAGTCCGCCATGGGCGCCGTCGGCGGGCGTCGCGGTATGGAGCCGCCGACCCCGACCGGGGGCGCCGCCGATGTGCAGGACGCGCTGCTCGTGGGGGCCGATCCCGAGGGCGTACGGCTTCTCGATCTGTCGTTGAGGGGGCTTGCCGCCTCCCTCGCCGAGGAATCACGGGCTCTGCCGACCGTCTACGCCGCCTGGCTCAGCAACGGCGATCTGCACCTCCAGCTCGCCCAGCCCGCCGGACGGCCGCCCGCCCCCTGGCAGTTGGGGCAGGACCAGACGTTCTGGATGCTGGCGCGGACCGACGCCGAGCGGTACGAGGACATGGACACCGCCGCTCCCTACCCGGGCCTGGTGAGTCTGGGAACGCTCGACGACTCGCGGCTGCTGCTCAACCTCGAAGCCGTACCCGGTGTCGTGTCGCTGAGCGGGCGCGAGTCCGACCGTGCCGCCGTCTTCGCCTCCGTCGCCGCGGAGCTCGCCACCAACGGGTGGTCCGACCGCATGACCATCACCCTCGTCGGCTTCGGGCAGGACCTGACGCCGCTCGCGCCCAACCGGCTGCGGCACCTCGACGACATCGAGGCGTTGATCGAGACGATGGAGGCCGAGACGCGGCAGCGGCGCGGGGCCCTGGGGGCTGCCGGGCACGACTCCGTACTCACTGGTCGTACGGGGCCTGCCCAGCACACCCGCTGGGCGCCGCACCTGGTGCTGCTCGCCGCTGAGCCCGCCGGTGACGATGCCGTGAAGCTCGCCGAACTGGCCGCCGACGCGAGCCGGTTGGGCATCGGGTACCTCGTCGGTACCGAGTCGGGGGATCTGCCGGGCGCCGCCTGGGAGATGGAGATCACCCCCGAGGGCAAGCTGCTCGCCCCGCTGCTCGGCCTCGAGCTGGAGGCGCAGGCGCTGCCCGAGGCTCAGCAGAGGGCCGTCGTGGAGTTGTTCGTCGACGCCGATCCGGGGGAGGAAGGGGCCAGCGGTTCCGGTGCTTCCGGCCGCGGCGCCGCCACTCCGCCCTTCCTCGTCGACGTCACCGAGCAGGGGCGGCCCGCGGTGTACGCGCGCCTCGTCGGCACGTACGAGATCATCGGCCTCGACACTCCGGACGGTGAGCGCAGCCCGCTGATGCACGAGGCGCTCGCGCTGCTCCTGCTGCACCGCGAGGGTGTGCACCCGCGGGTGCTCGCCTCCGCGCTGTGGCCGCGCGGTGTCACCGAGGACGTACGCGACGCGCTCGTCGACCGGCTGCGGGAGTGGCTCGGCACCGAGCCGGACGGGGAGGCCCGGCTGCGGGCCGACCGGAGCGGGCGGCTCACGCTCGCCAAGTCCGTCGTGTCCGACCTGGATGTCCTGCGGTCGCTCTACCACGAGGCGACGCAGGGGCGCGGGGCCAACAGCCGGGCCGTGCGTGGGCGGATGCTCACCGACGCCCTGGTGCTCGTACGCGGGCCGCTGCTCTCGGACCGGCCGCAGGGGCGGTACGCGTGGCTCACGCACGAGATCATCGACGCGCAACTGCCGCTGCTCGTCGCCGACATCGGCCTCGCCCTCTCCGAGTTCCACCTGGAGAAGGGGCGCGCGGAGAAGGCCATCGAGGCGCTGAACGCTGCGCTGAATTCCGCGCCGGGGGATGAGCGGCTGTGGAACGAGCTGCTGCGGGGCACCCATGCGGTGGGCGACCCTGCGCGGCTGCAGCAGGTTGCCGCTGACCTCGTTGCCCGGAGTGGGGCGCGGGGTGTGCCGCCTCGGACTGAAGCCCTGCTGGACGAGCTGCTTCCTGCCTGGCGCAGTGGGCTTTCCGCTGTCGGGTAGTTCTTCCGCTGCGGGCCGGGGGGCGTTCTTGAGGCCGCCGCTTCGCGGCGGATGTCTCCCACCCACCCGCCCGACTCTCCGTGTCTAGAGGGTGAACCACTTGGACCCCCTGGTGTATCTCGTCGTCGGTGGCGCCCTCTGGGGCGCCCTCGCGGGGATGTTCGTCCCCCGTGCCGTCTACCGGCTCTCCGTGCCCCCCGACGAGACCTGGCGGGACAGCTGCCCCGACGGGCATCCCGTCGGGGGGTGGGTCGGGCTCGCGCGGTGCGGGGAGGACGGGACCCGCTACGGGCCCCGGACCACGACCGTCTCCCTCGCCATCGCCCTCGTCTGCGCCGCTCTCGCCGTCGCGACGGGCGCGCACCCGGAGCTCGCCGTCTGGCTGCTGCTCGCCCCCTTCGGTGTACTGCTCGCCGTCGTGGACTTCGGCGTGCACCGGCTGCCCGACGTGCTCACCCTGCCGCTCGCCGTGGCCGCCCTCGTGCTTCTCGGGGGCGCCGCGCTGCTTCCCGAGCACGCCGGTTCCTTGGTGCACGCGCTGTACGGGGGGCTCGGGCTCGGCGGTGCGTACTTCGTGCTCTTCCTGATCAGCCCGAACGGCATGGGCTTCGGCGACGTGAAACTGGCGCTGAGCCTGGGGGCCGTCCTCGGCTGGTACGGGTGGGGCGCGGTGCTGCTCGGCACCTTCGCCGGGTTCCTGCTCGCCGCCCTGTACGGCGGATTTCTGGTCGTCGCCCGCCGCGCCGGGCGCAAGACGGCGATCCCGTTCGGGCCCTTCCTGATCGGCGGGGCGTTCCTCGGGCTGCTCGTAGGGGCATACGCCGCCTGACGTCGGGCGGCCGGATCCCCTGGCGTACGCTGAATCAGTCCGTCCAGAACCCTTACGAAAGGGACGCCCGGTGACCGAGAAGGCCGAACTTCAGTCCGTCCTCGACCGTGCCGCCGCAGGTGGGCGGATCAGCGAAGAAGAGGCGCTCGACCTCTACCGCGATGCTCCGCTGCACGCGCTCGGCGCCGCCGCCGACGCCGTACGCCGCCGCCGGTACGCCGGAACCGAGCACATCGCGACGTACATCATCGAGCGGAACATCAATTACACCAACGTGTGTGTGACGGCCTGCAAGTTCTGCGCCTTCTACGCCGCCCCGAAGGACACCAAGAAGGGCTGGACGCGCGACCTCGACGACATCCTGCGGCGTTGCGCCGAGACCGTCGAGCTCGGTGGCACGCAGGTCATGTTCCAGGGCGGGCACCACCCGGACTTCGGTGTCGAGTACTACGAAGAGCACTTCTCCGCGATCAAGAAGGCCTTCCCGCAGCTGGTCATCCACTCCCTCGGCGCCTCCGAGGTCGAGCACATGGCCCGCATCTCGAAGGTCTCCGCCGAGGAGGCGATCCAGCGCATTCACGCCGCCGGGCTCGACTCCTTCGCCGGTGCCGGTGCCGAGCTGCTCCCGGCCCGCCCGCGCAAGGCCATCGCCCCGCTCAAGGAGAGCGGCGAGCGCTGGCTGGAGATCATGGAGATCGCGCACAATCTCGGTGTCGAGTCGACGTCCACGATGCTCATGGGCACGGGCGAGACCAACGCCGAGCGCATGGAGCACCTGCGGATGATCCGCGACCTCCAGGACAGGACCGGGGGCTTCCGGGCCTTCATCCCGTACACGTACCAGCCCGAGAACAACCACCTCAAGGGGCGGACGCAGGCCACCATCTTCGAGTACATCCGCATGATCGCGATCTCGCGGATCTTCCTCGACAACGTGGCTCACATCCAGGGTTCCTGGCTGACCACCGGCAAGGAGGCCGGTCAGCTCACCCTGCACTACGGCGCGGACGACCTCGGCTCCGTGATGCTGGAGGAGAACGTCGTCTCCTCCGCCGGTGCCAAGCACCGCAACAACCTGCGCGACATGATCGACATGATCCGCACCGCGGACCGTGTCCCGGCCCAGCGCGCCACGACGTACGAGCACCTCGTCGTGCACGACGACCCGGCGAACGACCCGACCGACGACCGCGTCGCCTCGCACATCTCGTCCACGGCGATCGAGGGCGGCACGGCTCACCCCGAGCTGAAGCTCCTCGCCTCCAACTGAGGCCGCTGTGCGCACACTTCACGTCGCCGAAGGGACGCCCGAGGCGGCGGTCCTGGCCGACGGGGCGGTCGTCGCCGCCGTCGGCCCGTACGAGGAGCTGGCCGCGGCGCACCCCGCCGCCCGCGTCCGGCGCTGGCCCGGCATCCTCACGCCGGGCCTGCTCAACCCGTACGGCCCCGAAATCCTCGAAGGCACCTACCACCCCGACCCGCGCGAGGCCGACCGGCTCGGCACCGTGCCCATCGGCGGTGAGCGCGCGCGGGCGATCTTCCGCGCCGATCCGTCCCTTCTCGGTGGCAGCGCCCGCCGGGGCGTGCAGCGGCTCCTCGCGCACGGCACGGTGGCCGTCGCGGGCGAACTGCGCTCCCGTCCGGTCCTCGACGCCGTCCGCGGGGTGGGCCTCGCATCGGGCCGACGCCCACCACGCCTGCCCGGCCCCGTATCCCTGTCCCCGACCCCCCTGGTCCTGCTGCCCCCGCTGACGGTGGGAGGCCCGGCCCGTTTCGCGGTCTTCGACGTGGCCGACCGGGCGGACCTGGTGCGACGCGGTCCGGCGACGTGCGTGGCAACGGTGATCGGCGGCCGCTTGGTGTACCGACAGCGGTAGGGGGTTCGCCTCAGCCCGACAGCTCAGCCCGACAATGCCTCCGCGAAAGCGCCCGCCCCCTGCTCCACCCCACTGCACGAGTTCTGGGCCTTGGTCGTCGACGTGCCGTCCTCGCACTCCTTGTCGCGCGACGACGACCACATCGAGAGCCAGGCGATGCCCTTCTTCTCGCCGTACGAACGGAGTTGGGCCGCGTCCGCGAGCGTGAACGTCTCGCCCTTCACGTCGTTCACGCCGGCCATCGCGGTGACCGCGAGTCCGTTCCAGGCGTTCCTGTCCGAGAGGCCGAAGACCTTCTTGATCTGGGCGTGCGCCTTGGTGGCCGAGGTGATCGCGTAGTCGCCCATGTCGCCGGTGTAGGACGTGCCGTAGTTCATCGCCATGATGTTCACGGTCGAGACCCGTGCGTCGTGGTCGTTGGCGGAGTCGAGCAGCGCCATGCTGTCGGCGTCAAGGCCCGACGGCATCACGGGGAGCGTGAACGTGGCCTTCAGGTCGCGCTTCTTCTGCAGCAGCGCGATCGCCTCGGAGCGGCGGGCGACGGACGCTGAATCCGTGAGCGCGTCGCCCTCGATGTCGAAATCGGCCTCGGTCGCGCCGGTGGCGTCGAGGACCTTGGCGTAGGCGGCGGCGAGTCGGGACGCGCTGTCGCAGGTGAGCGCGAGTTCCTTGCCCGCCGCGCCGCCGAAGGAGACGCGGACGGCGCCGCCGGTCTTCTTCAGCTTCGCGATCCGGGATGCCACTGAGTCGTCGCCGATGTCCGTGGTCCCGCCCCACACGGGCGTGCAGTCGCTGCCTTCCGCGACGACGAAGGCCAGGTTGTACGTCGACGGGGTGCCGGAGCTGTCCGTGTCCGCGGCGGTCGTGGCGCTGACGTAGGGGGCGTAGGCGGTGGTCGCTTCCGGCGGCCCGGAGGTGGACGTGCTCGGTGAGGCTGCCGAGGCGTCGCTGGACGATCCGTCGTCCGACGTGCCGTCGCTCGCCGAGCACCCGGTGCACATCAGCGCGACCAGACAGACGAGACCGGCGGTCGGCTTCAGCAAGCGCCGGGTATTCCGTACGCCTCCTATGTTCCGCACTCGCACACTCACACTCACACGCTCGCTCACTCGCTTGGGAAAGGCTGGCCTTTCAACGTACGCGGAACGGGCGGTGCGGACGAACGCCCGGCAACTCTCGCAGCTCAATGACAGGTTGGGGCGATTCTCATGGAGGCCTCACAGTCTGCTCAGGCAATTTTGCGAAACTAGCCTGTTTACCTCGTCGAATGCATTCCGATTCTGCCGTTCCCGCCGTCGAAAAGCGTGCCGCCTCGCGTCATGGCCGCCGTCGCAAACGCGGCAACGGCCCTGCGGCAGGGCCCGTGTTCGTGGACACGTCCGGACGCAGGGCGCGGCTCCTTCGCAGGGCCGGAGTCCTCGCGGGCATCGCCTGCCTCGGCTACGCGGTCGTGCTCGGCATGGCCTTCATGGGCTGGGGCACCTCGCTCAGCCCCACCGAGCTGCTGCCCTTCCGCGGCGGCGGCGGCGGGGCGGGCGCCGGACACGACCCCGCGGGCGGCCACAGGCGGGGCGACCCGACCGGCGCGCCCCCGTCCGGCGACCCTGCCGCGCCGCCCGCTGACGTCGGCCCCGCTGACGTAGGCCCCTCTGCCGCCGCCCCCGCCAACTGACCGGATCCCCCGCACACTCATGACCCAGACGACGACACCCCCGCCCGTGGGGCCACGCGGCCGACGGCATGCCACCCCCAGCAGGATCGAACGCGCGGGCCGCCGCGCCGCCTCGCTGCAGAAGCCGCGGGTGATCCTCGCCCTGCTGCTCCTGCTCGCCCTCACCAGCGTGATGCTGCTCGACGGATATCTGCGTGCCGAGATCGGCGACGACTCGCGTGTGCGCGTCGGAGCGAGTTCGAGCGACGTACCGGACAAGGTCATCGACGGCGGGCCGATACTCGATTTCCGCGCGGGCAAGGCGCGGAGCCAGGCCGTGCCGGACAAGACCATCGTGCTCACCTTCGACGACGGCCCGGACCCCGAGTGGACTCCCAAGGTCCTCAAGGTGCTTGAGGACAACGACGTCGACGGCACCTTCTTCATGGTCGGCTCGATGGTCTCCCGCTACCCGGGTGTGGTGAAACGCCTGGTGGCGGAGGGCAATGAGGTCGGGGTGCACACCTTCACGCACGTCGACCTCTCCTATCAGAGCGCCGCCCGCGTCGAGCGCGAGCTGAAGCAGACCCAGCTCGCGCTCGCGGGGGCCGCGGGCATCACGACGACGCTGTTCCGTGCGCCGTACTCGTCGCAGCCGGACGCCATCGACAACTACTCCTGGTCGATCTACAAGAAGCTCGGCGCGATGGGGTACACCAGCGTCTTCGTCGACACCGACAGCGAGGACTGGCAGAAGCCGGGCGTCAAGAAGATCATCAAGTGGGCCACCCCGAAGGACGGGAAGGGTGCGTCGGTCCTCTTCCACGACTCCGGCGGCGACCGCAGCCAGACGCTTGCGGCGCTGAGCACGTACATCAAGAAGATGAAGGCGAAGGGGTACTCCTTCACCACGGTCAGCGGGGCCTCCGCCCGGCCCACCGCCCAGCACGCGGCCACCGGCGCGACCCTCTGGGAGGGCAGGTCGCTCATCGCGGCCGTCGCGGTCGCCGAGTGGGTGGTGCCGGGGCTCGCGATCGGACTCGCCGTCGTCGGGGTCGCCGTCCTGGGCAGGTTCGGGATGATGCTGGTCCTCGCGCGACGCCACCACCGGCAGCGCAACAGACCCGGCTTCTCGTGGGGGCCGCAGGTCACGCGGCCGGTGAGCGTGATCGTCCCCGCGTACAACGAGAAGGAGTGCATCGCGGGCACGCTGCACTCCCTGGCGGCAAGCACCCACCCCATCGAGATCATCGTCGTCGACGACGGCTCGACGGACGGTACGGCCGAGATCGCCGGGTCGCTCGGACTGCCGAACGTCCGCGTCGTGCGCCAGGAGAACGCGGGCAAGCCCGCCGCGCTCAACAACGGTGTGCGGCACGCCCGTTACGACATCGTCGTGATGATGGACGGCGACACCGTCTTCGAGCCGGACGCCGTGCGGCAGCTGGTGCAGCCCTTCGCCGATCCGGAGGTCGGCGCGGTCGCGGGCAACGCCAAGGTCGGCAACCGCAGGACCATGATCGGCGCGTGGCAGCACATCGAGTACGTGATGGGCTTCAACCTCGACCGCCGCATGTACGACCTGCTGCGCTGCATGCCCACCATCCCGGGCGCGATCGGCGCGTTCCGCCGCGACGCGGTGCTCGCGGTCGGCGGCATGAGCGAGGACACGCTCGCCGAGGACACCGACATCACCATCGCCCTGCACCGCGAGGGCTGGCGGGTCGTGTACGCCGAGTGCGCGCGGGCCTGGACCGAGGCACCGGCGAGCGTGCAGCAGCTGTGGCGCCAGCGCTACCGCTGGAGCTACGGCACGATGCAGGCCCTGTGGAAGCACCGCAAGTCCGTTATGGACAAGGGCCCTTCGGGGCGGTTCGGCCGGGTCGGGATGCCCCTGGTCGTGATCTTCCAGATCATCACGCCGGTCTTCGCACCGCTCATCGACGTGTTCACCGTCTACTCGATGATCTTTGTCGATGTCCGGGCGTCCTTGCTCGCCTGGCTTGCCGTCCTCGCCGTACAGCTGCTGTGCGCGGCCTACGCGTTCCGGCTCGACGGCGAGAAGTACCGGTATCTCCTGATGATGCCGCTCCAGCAGCTCGCGTACCGACAGCTGATGTATCTGGTCCTGATCCACTCGTGTGTCACGGCGCTCACGGGCGGCAGGCTGCGCTGGCAGAAGCTCAAGCGCACCGGCGAGGTCGGCGCCCCGCGGCCCGACGCGGGAGCGCGGTGATGGCGGGAGCGCACCGCCTGACGCAAGGTGTGCGGGCACCGTCGCGCGACCGGTACTTCGACGTGCTGCGGGCCTTCGCCCTGGTGCGTGTCGTGGCGTACCACACGTTCGAATGGCCCTGGCTTGGCCTCGCCTTCCCGTCCATGGGCGTGATGTTCGCGCTCGCCGGATCACTGATGGCGAAGTCGCTCCTGCGGCCTGCGGCAGGGGTGATCCGGGGGCGGCTGCGCAGGCTGCTGATCCCCATGTGGGTGTTCGGGGTGGTCATCGTCGTGGCGATGATGATCAACGGCTGGCTGCCGGGCGCGGACATCCTCTACTGGGTCCTTCCGCTCGGCGACCCGCCGGGCAACGCGTGGGGCGAGCAGGCGTGGGGAGTGCTCTGGTACCTGCGGACGTATCTCTGGTTCGTGCTGCTCTCGCCGGTCCTTCTGCGTCTTTTCCGGCTCGCGCCCGTGCCCGTACTTCTACTGTCGCTCGTTCCCGTCGCGCTCTTCGCGACGGTGTGGAGCCTGCCGGAAGGGCGGTTCGGGAGCGCGGCCGGTGATGTGTCGGTCTTTCTGTTCTGCTGGCTCCTCGGTTTCGCACACCGTGACGGTGTGCTGCGCGGGCTCTCCCCGGGGCCCGTGGTGGCCGGGGCGCTCGCCGCGCTGCTCGCGGGGGCGTGGTGGGCCTTCCACCACCAGGTGGACGGGACGTACGACCTCGACGACATCCCTCTCGCGCAGGCCCTGTGGTCGGCGGGCTTCGTCACCCTGCTGATGTACCTGAAGGTGTATGCGGAGATCGACTTCGGTTGGCTCGCCCGCTTCAGGCTCCCCGACAGGATCGTGACGGTCTTCAACGCCCGCGCCGTCACGCTCTACCTCTGGCACGAGGTCGCGCTGATGGGCAGCGTGCCGCTGATCGACCTGATGTGGCAGGTCCCCGCCTTCGAGCGCCGGCTGCCGCTGGACAGCCAGTGGTTCCTGTTCGGCGTGGCCTGGGTGCTCATCGCCGTCGCGGTGGTGCTCCTGGGATGGGTCGAGGACGTCGCCGCCCGGCGCAAGCCCCGGCTGCTGCCGTGAGCCGCCTCTTCGCGTGGCTGTCCGTACTGCCACAATGGTCGGGTGACCCGCGCATCTCTGGACAAGCAGCCGCACGAAGTCGCCTCGATGTTCGACGACGTGGCGGAACGGTACGACATCACGAACGACGTGATGTCGCTCGGGCAGGCCCGGCTGTGGCGCAAGGCGGTCGCCAGGGCCGTCGACGCGCGGCCCGCGCAGAAGGTCCTCGACCTCGCCGCCGGAACCGCCACCTCGTCGCAGCCTTTCGCTCAGGCGGGCGCGTACGTGGTGCCCTGCGACTTCTCCCTCGGCATGCTGCAGGTCGGCAAGGCGCGGCACCCCTGGATGCCGTTCACGGCTGGGGACGCGACGAAGCTGCCGTTCAAGGACGACACGTTCGACGCCGTCACGATCTCCTTCGGCCTGCGCAACGTCCAGGAGACGGACGAGGCCCTTCGGGAGATGTACCGCGTGACGAAGCCCGGTGGCCGGGTCGTCATCTGCGAGTTCTCGCACGCGACGTGGGCGCCGTTCCGCACGGTCTACGAGGAGTACCTGATGCGGGCGCTGCCGCCGGTCGCGCGCACGGTCTCGTCGAACCCCGACGCGTACGTCTATCTCGCGGAGTCCATCCGCTCCTGGCCGGACCAGCCGACGCTGGCCGCGCTGTTGCAGGACGCGGGCTGGTCGAAGGTCGCGTGGCGGAATCTGACGGGTGGGGTCGTGGCGCTGCACCGGGGATTCAAGGCGTAGACCTGCCGCGGGACGCCCCGAAGCGGGAGTGCGCAGAATATTCCGCTGTGAACCGAGTTGACGGGAACCAGCCGCAGGGCAAGATGTGTCCGTTGTGATACGACTCCGCCGACGCGACGGTGTCGATGCGAAGCCGCTCTTTCGCATCGGCTCCCGCTGGGTCGCTCGGCATGGGTCGGTCTTTCTGGTCATCTCCCCAATGACGGAGCGTCCCTATGGCGTCGAACTGTCCTCACTGCGGGGCATCCACCCCTGAAGAGGCCCGCTTCTGCATGAAGTGCGGGCGAGAGCGTCCGCGTGACACGTCTGTGGATGCGGGGCCCGCGGATCTGCCCGCGGCAGAGCTTGGCGCTCCGACCGCTGTGGGGGATACCGGGGACACCGGGGGCTCCGGGGAGGCCGGGGGCTCTGGTGAGGCCGGGGGCTCTGGTGAGCAGGGTGCGGTCGGTCCTGCCCCTGACCTTGGTGCACCCGCCGGGCCCGGGTTCACCGCAATTTCCCTTCCTGCGCCCGCACTTCCCGGGGCCGCCCCGGTGCCCCCGCCGCCCACGCCCCCGCCCGCATACGTTCCCGGGGCGCCCTCCGCGCCTTCTCCCCTCGGTGCCTTCTTCGGGCGGGCGTTCCGGGGGGACTGGGCAGGGGCCGCCCAAGCCGCCCTGTGGCCCGTGGGGTTGGTGCTCATCGCGGCGGTCGCGATCGCCATTCCTTCCTACGGGCAGGGCGACGGTGGCGGTGGCAATGGCAATGGCAATGGCGGTGGCGGTGGGGGTGACGTCGTCGTCGGGTTCGGCGAGCGGATGCGGATCGCTCTCGCCACTCTGCTCCAGGCCGTGGGCGGCGGCTTCGAGGTCTCGGGGAGCGAGCGGCAGCAGTCATCCGTCTTCGGCGGTGAAAGCTCCGGCGTGGATGCCGCCTTCGAGGGCAGCGCCGCGCTGCACCTCATCCCGCTCACCGTCACCGCGCTGTGGATCGCGGCCCTCTTCATCGGCGTACGCATCCTGCGCAACCGCCTTGTCGTACGCGCCGGAAGCCAGGACGGAAGCCAGGGCGGGGGCACGGCGGGGCTCGAAGCGGCCGTACGCGTCACCCTGTTGGTGACCACAGGCATCCTCGTGCTCAGCCTCTTCGCCCAGCCCGAGATCGAGGGCGTCGAGCTCTCCTCGTCGCCGGTGCTCGCCGCGCTCGGCGCGTTCGTCCTCGCACTCGCCGTCTCCTGCGGCGTACTGCACCACCACGACCTGGCCCACTGGCTCGCCCAGCGGCCGGGATGGCAGGCGGCGTTCCGTGCGACAGGTACCGCGCTGCGCGCGCTCGCGATCGTGCTCGCCCTCTGCTCGGTCGTCGCGTTCATCAGCCTCGCGCAGATCGACGACCTCGAACGCGTCGCCGACCTCGACGACGCCGATGTGTCCCCGCTGGTCATCGCCCTGCTCCTGCTGCCGAACCTGGGCGTAGCGGCCCTCGGTCTCGGGTGGGGCGCGCCGTTCGAGGCTTCGGTGCAGGGGAGCAGTTCGTCGTACGGCGGCGGCTACGAGAGCGAGTCCTTCGGGCTCTCCGAGCTGGGGGACGTCACCAACGCATGGGCGGTCGTGGGCGCGTTGACGCTCGGGCTCGTCTGCGCGCTGGTACTCGGCATCCTCGCCGCACGCCGTTCCGCGCACCGGGGTGAGCAACTGCTCGCCGCCGGTATCTTCTTCGGGCTCTTCCTGCTGCTCGCCGGGGTCGGCGGGGTCAGTGTCGACGCCACCGGGAGCGCCTCGTCGGAGTTCGGCGGAGGCGGCAGTTCGAGCGGCTCGGGCAACGGCACCTTCGAGGCGGGCGTGAGCGTGCCGGACGCGCTGCTGTTCGGGCTGCTGTGGGTCTTCGCCGCGGCGCTCGTCGCGCCGTTCCTGTTGCAGATGGCGGGGCAGCGGACGGGGCTCGTCGCGGCGCCGGTTCCTTCGGGTCCGCCGATGCCGGGCGGCCCCGTGGGCGCGGCTCCCGACGCCGCGGCGGCCGTCGGTTCCGTAGGCCCCGTCACAACAGACGCTCCGGCGCCCGGAGTTGCCTTCCCTGCGACCCCGGCCGCCCCCGCACCCCTGAGTGCCCACGACCAGCCCACGTACGTCCCGACCGGAACCCCCGCCTTCGCCTACGCCCCGCATTCCTTCCAGCAGCCGCCCGCCGACCCCCAGTCCCGCCGCGCCGCCCTCTGGGTCGGCACCCTCGTCGGCGCCTTCATCATCGGCAGCGGCATCGCGGCCGGTGTCCTGCTCTGGCAGAACAACGACGACGGCAAGGCCGACAAGGCCGGGGGCAAGGACGACAAGCCCGCCATCAGCCGGACCGAGGACCAGACGGAGCCGCCGGCACCGGACTCGTCGCCCACCGCATCGCCCCTGCTCACGCCCACGGAGGAGCCGAGCGAGAGCCGGGACACCGTGGACGACACTCCCCGGGTGCCCGCGGGCTCCGACCTGGTGTCCGATGTGAACGGCTTCGAGTTCGCCGTGCCGGACGGCTGGACCCGGCAGGGCGAGGACCGTCCCGGCCAGATCGTTTACGCGGGGTCGACCGGCCGGGAGGAGTTCCTGGTCGGCGTCGTCCCGTACGCGCCGTACACCTCGTACGAGAACTTCACGACCATCGAGAAGGACGCCAAGAAGGACCCGAAGAAATCGGACTACCAGCGGATCCGCCTTGAGCCGAACACCTTCCAGGGGCGCAGCGGCGCGATCTGGGAGTACACCTTCACCGACACGGCGGGCCGCGAGATCCACGCGCTGAACCAGAGTTACGTCGCGGACAACGGCACCGAGTACGCCATCCAGCTCTCCTGGCGCGCGGACTTCTGGCCCGCGGGCGAGGGCGCGAAGGTCCACCGGACCGCCCTGGAGAACTGGCGGCTCAACGGCTGAGTGCTGTCGCGTTCACCAGACGGCGCCGACCTCGGGCCCCGGCTCGTCGAGCTCGCGGCGGAGGCCGCCGTCCGGTGGCGCGGGGTGACGCGGCTCGCGTACCCCCGCGCCACCGTCACTCTCGTCGGGGCCGAGCTCGAACCAGACGGTGACGACGGCATCGCGGGGGATCCACATGCCGGGGAGCGGGTACTGCCGGACCACGTACTCGACGACGACCAGGTGGAAGTCGGGGCGGTCCGGCGCCGCGAGCAGCACGCCGTGCTTCACCGCCGACTCGCGCGCGTCCACGGCCATGAGACCCATCAACCGCGGCACGCGCACTTCGTCTGTCCTGGGCGCCTTCGGCACAGATGTCACCCCCCAGCGGTAACGGAAGGGTAGACCCGCCGGGCGCCGGCCGGAAGCGGTCCGTCGCGCCCGCCGAGTCCCCGCAGCGCACCCGCCGAGTCCCCGCAGGTACTCGCCTGCCCGCTCGTTACAGCGTGAGCCGGAAGTTGTGCGCCTCCCGCTTCGACACCGGCGACGTGAAGGTCTCGGCCTGTTCCATGCCGAGCCGCCGCGCCACCGCCGCCGACCGTTCGTTGTGGGCGTCGATCACGGCCACCACGTTCTGTGCGCCCGCCGCGCGCACCTGTTCCACGGCCGCCTGCGCGGCGGCGGTCGCGTACCCCTTCCCCCAGGCCGCGCGGCCGAGGCGCCAGCCGATCTCGATCTCGCCCGTGGGCCCCCAGTCGCGCGGCCAGGGCTGTGCGCCGGTGAAGCCGATCGGCTCGCCGTCCGCATCGAGCAACGTCCAGAGGCAGAAGCCGAGTTCGGCGTCGTGTCTGCGCTGCCGGGCGGTCAGCTCCACGTACACGGAGAGCTCGGCGGGGCTGCCGCCGAGGAACTTCATGACGTCCGGGTCGTCGAAGAGGCGGTGCCAGACGAAGGCGTCCTCGTGGGTCGGAACGCGCAGTTGTACGGCGGGCAGGGGCTTGGTCGTCAGTGTCTGCTTTGTCGCCTGCTCTGTCGCCTGCTTTGTCGCCTGCTTTGTCACGGGTGGCCCTTCGGCTGGCTGATCAGTACCGCTGCATAGACTGCCCATAACACGTGCCCGCCGGCACACAGATTTCGAGCTTTGGGGAGAACCCGCCGTGACCGAGCCCCAGCCCCTCACCGAACACACCGCTGATGTGATCGTCGTCGGGGCCGGGCCAGCCGGTTCCACGACCGCCTATTACCTGGCGAAGGCCGGACTCGACGTACTCCTTCTGGAGAAGACCGCGTTCCCGCGGGAGAAGGTCTGTGGCGACGGCCTGACGCCCCGCGCCACCAAACAGCTGGTGTCCATGGGGATCGACATCTCCGAGGAGGCGGGCTGGCTGCGGAACAAGGGCCTGCGCATCATCGGGGGCGGTGTACGGCTCCAGCTCGATTGGCCGGATCTCGCCGCCTACCCGAACTACGGCCTGGTCCGTAAGCGCGACGACTTCGACGAGCAGCTCGCGCGCCAGGCCCAGAAGGCCGGCGCCCGCGTGTACGAGCGCTGCAACGTCGGCGCCCCGATCATCGATGACCGCACGGGCAACATCACCGGCGTGCACGCCAAGATGGGCGAGGAGAAGACGCCGGTCACCTTCCACGCCCCGCTGGTGGTCGCCGCCGACGGCAACTCGACGCGGCTCTCCCTCGCGATGGGTCTGCACCGCCGCGAGGACCGCCCGATGGGCGTCGCCGTCCGTACGTACTTCACGTCGCCGCGCCACGACGACGACTACCTGGAGTCCTGGCTGGAGCTGTGGGACCGCCGCGGCGCCCAGGACCGGCTGCTTCCCGGCTACGGCTGGATCTTCGGCATGGGCGACGGCACGTCGAACGTCGGGCTCGGCATCCTCGACTCCTCGGCCGCCTACAAGGAGCTCGACTGGCGCGAGGTGTTGAAGGCCTGGTGCGCCTCGATGCCCGAGGACTGGGGCTACACCCCGGACAACATGACGATGCCGATCCGCGGCGCGGCCCTGCCGATGGCCTTCAACCGCCAGCCGCACTACACCAAGGGCCTGCTCCTGGTCGGCGACGCGGGCGGCATGGTGAACCCCTTCAACGGCGAGGGCATCGCGTACGCCATGGAGTCCGGGCAGATCGCGGCGGACGTCATCGTCCAGGCACACGCCCGTCAGACTCCCGCCCAGCGGGAGTTGGCGCTGCAGCGCTACCCGAAGGTCCTCAAGGACACTTACGGCGGCTACTACACACTCGGCCGCGCGTTCGTGAAGCTCATCGGCAACCCGAAGGTCATGAAGATGGCCACGCAGCGCGGTCTGACCCACCCGATGCTGATGCGCTTCACACTGAAGATGCTGGCCAACCTCACCGACCCGACGGGCGGCGACGCGATGGACCGCATCATCAACGGGCTCAGCAAGGTGGCGCCGAAGGCGTGAGCCCCGGGGCGACCGGGGTGAGGGACATTTCCGATTTGCCCTCACCCCATGGTTAGTACGACGCTGGGCGCATGATCTTCATCGCCGTCAAGTTCACCGTCCGCCCCGAGTACAGCGACAGCTGGCTGGAGCGCACCGCCGAGTTCACCCGTGCCACGCGCGCGGAGGAAGGCAACCTCTTCTACGACTGGTCCCGCAGCGTGGACGACCCGAACCAGTTCGTCCTCCTGGAGGGCTTCGCCTCGCAGGAGGCGGGCGCCGCGCACGTCGGTTCCGACCACTTCAAGGCCGGCATGGAGACGATGTCCGAGGCGATCGCGTCGACCCCGGAAATCATCCACACCGAGATTCCGGGCAGCAGCTGGTCCGAGATGGGTGAGCTTTCGCCGAAGGGCTGAGGGGTACACAGAAGGGCCGGGAACCCCGTCGGGGG
>NZ_JBHTSF010000061.1:0-52510 GCF_042795295.1 Streptomyces sp. NPDC056486 | reverse complement strand
GAGTAGTCCTGATCAGGGCCGCTCGTACTCAGGGGCCGCTGTACTCAGGTCCGCTCGTACTCAGGGCCGCTTGTACCAGTCCAGGCGCATGCACAGCTTGCCGCCCAGCCAGTACTCGGCCCAGTCGCCCAGGTTCAGCGGGGAACAGTTCGGCGGTGTCGTGGGCTGCGTCGGCTCCGGGACGGTCGGCTCGGTGTCCTTGCGGCCGAAGAGCAGGGACCGGTAGGCCTTGGACGACTTGGGATTGTCCTCGCACTGCCAGACGCCGTGCGGGCAGTAGTCGGTGACGGTGTTGTACAGCGGTTTGTGCTCGTCCATCCAGGCGAGCATTTTCCGCATGTATTCCTCGTTGTCGCCGTTGCGGAAGAGACCCCACTCCGGATAGGAGATCTCCTTTCCGTGGGCCTTCGCGAATTCCACGTGCTGTTTCAGGCCGTACGGCTCACTGACCTGCCGGGCGAAATCAGTTCCCGTCGGCTGGTCGTACGAGTCCATGCCGACGATGTCCACGACGTCGTCGCCCGGATAGCACTGCGTCCAGGGAATGGCGTCCCGGCCCCTGTTCGGCGTGAAGTCGAACTTGAACTTCTGGCCGGGCACCGAACGCATCGTCGTGATGATGCGCTTCCAGTACTTCTTCCAGGCCTCCGGGTCGGGACCACATCGATGGGTGTACGTGATGCCGTTCATTTCCCAGCCGAGCACGATGACGGTGTCGGGCACCTTGAGCTTCACGAGCCGTTCGGCGAGGGCGCGGTAATGCTCGTCGTAGTCGCCGGCCGCACCCCGGCGGAGCAGCGCGCGGACCTCCGTGTCGCCGACGTGGTCCTCGTTGCGCTCCATCATGGGGACGTTGAGCACGAAGAGCCGGTCGTCCTGCGCACGCCGCCACTGTGCCCAGCTCTCCAGGAAGTTCGGCGCCCCCTCGATGTTGCTCCACCGGTCGCCCGGCAGGTAGGTGTGCCCCACGCGCAGCTCGGCGCCGCCCAGCCATTTGCTGAGCTCGGCCATGCGGGTCACGCCGTCGGGCCCGTAGTTCAGGTAGGCGCCGAACGCGGGCTTCTTGCCGGCCGGGGCCGACGGGCCGGTCGGGGCCGACGGGCTCGCCGGGGTCTCCGGACTCGCCGGGGTCACTGGGGTGGCCGCGGAGGGGGACGGGGCGGGCACCGCCGTCGGCAGCGCGGGCAGACCGGGCAGGCGGACCGGTGGTTCGGGGTCCTGCCCGGCTCCCCACGCGTAGCCAGGACCGACGGCGAGCGCTGCCGATACGACGATTCCGCCGGCAATGAATGCCAGCCGTTTACTGGTGCTCTGGCGTCTCTGCAAAGCCATGGCCGCTCCTCATGCTGCTCCTCCATCTACTGACACTCAGTCATATGTATTTCTATTGCGCCAATCGAGCCCCTAATCCTCCGGGCGTGCCCATCGCCCGCATGGGGGATCGAATTGAGAGGATTTGGCCGTGCTAACTCTCGACACCCGAGTCCCCGCGGTTCTGCTGCGGATCGACCGGAATCCCTTTCATCACGGCACACTCGGAGCCGTTCGGTCGCTGGGCCGTGCGGGAGTGGAGGTACATGTAGCGGCCGCGGATTCCACGAAGAGCCCGGTGCGCAGATCCCGCTATCTGCACCAGACACACCCGCCGCCCCCGCCGGGCGCCTCTCTCCAGGAAATCGCCGCCGTACTGCGCCGCATCGCCCGCCGGGTGGCCCGCCCTTCCGTGCTCATCCCGATGGACGACGCGGGCGCCCTCGCCATCGGACGCCTGCAGAAAGAACTGGCCGACACCTATCTCCTGCCGGACCAGGCGTGCGGGCTCGCGGAACGGGTGGCCGACAAGGCGACGCTGGCCCAGCTGTGCGCATCGACCGACATTCCGCACCCCGTGACGCTCCTGCCGGAATCCCCGGCCCAAGCAGTAGCCGCCGTACGGCAGTTGGGGCTCCCCGCGGTGGCGAAGTGGAGCCGCCCGTGGCTGGTGCCCGCAGGGACCGACCTGCGCAGCACGGTCCTGGTGCGCTCGGCGAAGGAGGCCCAGGAGCTCTACCGGCGGAGCGACGAGGCGGGCAGCCGCCTCCTGCTGCAGGCCTTCCTGCCCGACGGCCCCGGCCGCGACTGGTTCGTCCACGGATACGTCGACCGGACCGGCGTCGTGCGCGGCGGCGGCTCGGGCCGCAAACACCGCTCCTGGCCGCGCGGGGCGGGCCTGACGGCGGTGGGCGAGTGGACACCGGACCCCGGCCTGCGGGCAGGCGTGGCGCGACTGGTCGACACGCTCGGCTACCGGGGCATCTTCGACCTGGACTTCCGGGTGGACTCCGCGACGGGCGAGCCCTGCCTGCTCGACTTCAACCCACGGCCCGGCGCCCAGTTCCGCCTGTTCGCCGACGGGGCCGACCTGGACGTGGTGCGCGCCCAGCACCTCGACATGACGCACCGGCCGCTGCCCGCCGCCGCCGTTCTGCCGGGCCGCAGGTTCGTCGTGGAGAACTACTCCCCGCTGACCGCCCTGCGCGTCCTGATGACGGCGGGCCCCGCCGCCACCGCGGCACACCGCCGCGAGCTCGCCTGGCACGCCCAGGACGACATGGCTCCCGCGCTCGCCATGTGGGTGCTGTGGTGCCGGCATGTGACGCGGCGCCTCTCCGGCCGACTGAGACGGAGGGTGCGCCCGGCGGCTCCGGCCGTGCCGAAGACACCCGTATCCACGACGAGAGAGCGAGCAGTTGCTGATGTATGACCTGTTGGTTGTCGGAGCCGGACCCTACGGACTCTCCATCGCGTCGCACGCCGCAGGCGCCGGACTCGACGTACGCGTCTTCGGCAGACCCATGGCTTCCTGGCGCGACCACATGCCGCGGGGCATGTTCCTGAAGTCGGAACCCTGGGCGTCGAACCTCTCCGACCCCCGGGGCCGCTACGGCCTTGCCGAGTACTGCAAGCGCAACGGCATGGAGGCCCGGCACGGCGAGCCGGTCTCCGTGGAGACGTTCGCCTCGTACGGCCTGTGGTTCGCGCAGCACGCAGTACCGGACGTCGACGAACGGATGGTGGCCTCGCTCAGCGCCTGCCCCGGGGGGTTCGAGGCGACCACGGAGGACGGTCAGACCATCCGCGGCCGCACGGTGGCCCTGGCCGTCGGGGTGATTCCCTTCGTCGAGATCCCCTCGGCGCTGCTCGGGCTCGGCACCGAGCACGTGTCGCACAGCAGCCACCACCGGGACCTGGACCGCTTCCGCGGCAAGGACGTCACCGTGATCGGCGGGGGCCAGGCCGCTCTTGAGACCGCGGCGCTCCTCGCCGAGCAGGGAACGCGCGTGCGGGTGCTCGCCCGGTCGCAGCAGTTGAGCTGGAACACCGTGCCCCCGGCGTGGAAGCGCCCGTGGCGGGAGTCCGCCCGCGCCCCGCACAGCGGCCTCGGCTGCGGATGGCGCAACTGGTTCTACTCCGAGATGCCCGGCGGCTTCCGGCGGCTTCCCGAGGCCACGCGCGCCCGGGTCTCGGCGTCGGCGCTCGGCCCTGCGGGGGCCTGGTGGGTGCGCGAGAGGGTCGAGTCACGCGTGGAGGTGCTGCTCGACCACGAGGTCGCCACGGCGTCGGTCGCGGCGGGCCGGGTGCGGCTGGAGGTCGTGGGCGACGCGAGCGGCGGCGGACCCGACTTCGAGACGGACCACGTCATCGCGGCCACCGGGTTCAAGGCCACGAGCGCGCGCCTTCGCCTGCTTGCCCCGGACGTGCGCGGCAGCCTCGCGGTGAACGCCGCCGAGGAGCCCTACGCCTCCGGGGATTTCGAGTCCTCGTACCCCGGCCTGTTCCTGGCGGGCCTGGTGACGGCGGCCAGCTTCGGCCCTGCCATGCGCTTCGTGCACGGGGCGTCCTTCACGGCGGGCAGGCTGGTCCGGGGCGTCCAACGGAGCCTGCGGCGGGGGCCGGTGAGTTCCGCGGTTCCGGCGCCGGTCGGTGAGCGCGGCGGCCGTATGCCCATGGGCGCCGTCAAGCGCTGAGCGGGAATCCCGCCGTCGGGAACTCGATCAGGTGATGCCGTCGGCGAACGGGTGAATCGGTTCTTCGCGGGCGGCGATCAGGTGGTGGACTCTGTCGTCATGGGACGGGCCTGGTTGCCCTCCGCCAGCCGTCGGCGTCTTCGCCGTAGGTCGGCAACACCCCCTCGCGGGCCGGCCCCCCTACCGTTCTGGCGGGGAAGAGACCCTTGGGTGTCTCTTCCCCGCCAGCGGCATGTCGGGGCGTACTAGCGGCCGGATGAGGCGCGCCCCCGGCGGTACAGGATTCCCCCGCCGAGCAGCAGTGCGGCACTCGCCGCTGTCGCGGCCAGGAGGTCCTGGTCGCTTCCGGTCTCGGCGAGCCGGGCGGAGGCGTGCGGTGCCGCCAAGTCGGCCGAGGGCATCTGACGGGCGGTCGAGGACGCGACGTGCCGCGGCGGCTGACCGGGGTGACCAGGGTGACCGGGCTGCCTCGGCTGGGGGACGGCGCGATCGGACGGCGGCTCGGCGGCCCGGGGAGGCGTCGGAGGTGTCTCGTGCGAGGGAGGTGTCTCGTGCTGCGGGGGCGTCGGAGCGTGCGTTCCGTTGGCGCAGTTGTTGCCCATCACCGGGTTGAGCAGACCGATCACGTCCACGGTGTTGCCGCAGGCGTTGACCGGAACGTCAGCGGGCGCCTGCGCGTCGTTGCCCGCCAGGATGCCGGGCGACTGCAGGGCATCGCTCTCGGCCAGCGAATGGGTGCCGGCGTTCGCGTCCGAGCGCGTGTCCGTGTCCTGGCCGTACCCGGGTCCGTTGTCCGCCTTGGTGGCCGCCCGCTTCGGCGGCGCGTGCTTCTGCGGCGCCTGCTTCGGCGCCGCATGCTTTGGCGCTGCCTGCTTGGGCGCCGTCTGCTTCGGTGCCGCGTGCTCCGGTGCTGCCTGCTTTGGTGCCGCGTGCTTGGGTGCTGCCTGCTTGGGCGCCGCCTGCTCCGGTGCTGCCTGCTTGGGTGCTGCCTGCTTGGGTGCCGCCTGCTCCGGTGCTGCCTGCTTGGGTGCTGCCTGCTTGGGCGCCACCCGCTCCGGTGCTGCCTGCTTGGGTGCTGCCTGCTTGGGTGCCGCCTGCTCCGGTGCTGCCTGCTTGGGCGCTACCCGCTTCGGCGCTACCCGCTTCGGCGCCGCCGCTCGCTGTGGAGCGCTCGCGTGCTCTGCGCTCGCATGCTTCCTCGGGGCGGATCCGGGGTTCGCGCAGCTGTTGCCGAACGTCGGGTTGGCAGCGCCGACCACGTTGGCGCTGTTGCCGCAGGCGTTCAGCGGGACTTCCACGGGGGCCTGCACGCTGTTGCCCGACAAGATTCCGGGCGAACCCGCCGCGACCGCGCTCCCGTCCACGGCGAACGCGGTCGATCCGGACAGGGAGAGGATGCTTGTCGCGGCGGCCGCGGTCGCGAGCATCCCTTTACCAATGGCCTGTCGCATGTAGTTGTCTTCCTCTGAGCAGTGGAAAGCCGGCCTTGGTGTGTCGAAGTGACGGTCCAAGGCCGGCCATGAAAAACAGCCTGGTGGCTGGGTGCTATCAGGTGTTGGCGCAGGTGTTGCCGAACGCGGGGTTCAGCAGGCCGATCACGTTCACGGTGTTGCCGCACACGTTGACCGGAACGTGGACCGGGACCTGGACGAGGTTGCCGGAGAGAACGCCCGGGGACCCGACGGCCGCACCCTCGGCGCCGGAGTCGGCGAACGCGGGGGCCGCCATGCCCATGGCCATCACGACACCAGCGATGATCGTTGCGCTCTTCTTGTGCTTCACAGATGTTCCCTTCTCTGTGGTCATGCCGATCTGGCAGTCGAAACCGAGCGAGCACTTCTGTTTACGTCTCGCACCATGACCCGCAGCCTGCAAACGAGTTAAAGGAGCGGAGGAAACCATCTGTTTCCTCCATTCGGGAAATTCACCCGAATTACCGAATCCGAAAATGCGAGAGCCCGGGCTGCCGGTCCTTGGAGGGGGCAGGCAGCCCGAGCGGTCTCACGCCGGTGGATCAGCCGTTGGACTGGCCGTTGCCCGACAGGACCGGGATGTCGGACAGGATGTGCGACAGCGGCTCGTCGCCCTTGGCCTGCGTCGAGTTCTCGGTGCACTGCTGGTTCTGCGGGGCCGACAGGATCGGGATGTCCTGGACTCCGACGTTCACGAGCGCCACGAGCGACTGGAGGTTCGCCTTGACCGGGAGACCGACACAGGGCTTGTTCAGCGAACCCTGGACGAGGGAGAGCTGGGGGCTCATGTCGCCGTGCGTCGCGGAGTTGCCGTACGCCTGCTCGGACCCGTTGCCACTGAGCGACGTGGTGCCGTGGTCGTCACCGATGGCCAGCGCCGAAGGGGCCGCGGCTGCGGAGAGACCGACGACGGAAACGGCAACTGCCGCCGTGGCCATAGCCTTCTTCATCATTTTGTGTGTTCCTTTTCTGGCAGAAGCTCGAGTCACTGCACGCTAACCAACATGCCCGCAGGAGTTTGAGTTTCGGGGCTTCACTCGATTGGGGTCTGCGCCGGCCCCCTGTTGGGCCATCGGAGTGAAACGGAGCAACTATGTGCAAGGCGCGGAGTTAATCAGAGCGCTCCGGCGAACGGGGTTTCTTCAGAAGGGAATTACTTGTGATCAAGAAGGGTATGGCTGCAGCCGCGGTTGCCGTCTCCGTCGTCGGTATGTCGGCCGCCGTAGCTCCGTCGGCCATGGCCATCGGTGACGACCACGGCACCACGTCGCTCAGCGGCAACGGCGCCAAGCAGGCGTACGGCAACTCCGCCACGTACGGCAACATGAGCCCGCAGATGGCGCTGATCCAGGGTTCGCTGAACAAGCCCTGCATCGGTCTCCCGGTCAAGGCGAACCTCCAGTCGCTCGTCGCGCTCGTGAACGTCGGAGTCCAGGACATCCCGATCCTGTCGGCCCCGCAGAACCAGCAGTGCACCGAGAACTCGACGCAGGCCAAGGGCGACGAGCCGCTGTCGCACATCCTGTCCGACATCCCGGTCCTGTCGGGCAACGGCGCGGGCAACGGCTGATACGGCTGATCTCCCCACGCACCGCTCAGCGGGCCGCTGTTCACCGGCGGCCCGCTGTTGTGTGCGACGTCGACCGGCTGTCAGCTCCGTGGCCAGTGATCGCGTGACATGAGGGCCGTCCATTCCTGGTCGGGGCGTCCTGGAACGGTCTTCCCCTGGCTCTGCCAGGAATCCTGCAGCGACGTGTAGATGGGATCCTCGACGCGGCGTTCCGGAGAGCTCCTGCTCACTGGAATGAGGATCTGACGCTTCCATTGGCGCTTGAAGTCAGCCATGTTCCCTCGCCATTGACGGGCGTGTGTGGAGCAATCTGTTCCAGCCGTGCAATCCGGCGAAACCGAACAGCCTACGGCGAACGAGTTGTTGTTCGTGCGCGCCGTGCGGCTCCCGCTCCAGAGGTGCCGTCGAGCGGTTTACCTTTTCTTCGTCCCGGTCCCCCGGCAGCGGAGATCAGCTTGCTCACTCACCTCTACTCACCGACCGGATCCCGGCGTGCGCGAAGGCTGCGTCTCGCCATTCCGGGTGTCCTTCTGATCGCTGCCGCCGCCGGAATGGGAAACGCCACGGCACTGCCGCATCCCGTCCAACGCGTCGATGTATTCAGTGACATGAAGAACCGACCGGACAAGGGAAGCGGTACGAATATCCTTCTGATGGGCACGGACGGCCGCGACACCATCACGCGGGCAGAGAAGCGAAAGTTCCACGCCGGCGGAGTCGCCTGCGACTGCACGGACACGCTCATGCTCGTCCATGTCTCCGAGGCGCGGGACCGCGTCAGCGTAGTCAGCCTTCCCCGGGACTCCTACGCCGACATCCCCGCGCACCGCGACGAGACCACGGGCCGGGAGCTCCCGGCGCATCCGGGGAAAATCAACGGTGCCTACGCGGAAGGTGGTCCCGCGTTGTCGGTGCGGACGGTCGAGGGGATGACCGGCGTCCGCGTCGACCGGTATTTGCAGCTCGACTTCCGGCGCTTCATGGACAGCGTCGAGACGGTCGGCGGCGTGCGGGTCTGCACGCCCCGCGCCCTCAAGGACAGGACGACCAAACTGGACCTCGCGCCCGGCAGCCATCTGCTCAACGGGGGCCGGTCCCTGCAGTACGTCCGCTCCCGGCACGTCGACCTGAGCGCCGACTTCGGGCGGATCCAGCGACAGCAGCGCTTCCTGATCGGGGCGATGCGCAGCGTACGTACGGAGAACGTCCTGGCTGACCCGGGCAGGGCGGCAGAGCTGAGCCGGTCGCTGATCGGCTCGGCGCGGGTCGACCGGGGGTTCAGCACCGGGCAGCTCCTGTCGCTCGCGGCGGACCTGGGCAAACTCCCGGCGTCCTCCATGGAGTTCACCACGGTGCCGGTCCGCGGCTTCAGCACGACGCTGAACGGCTCGCTCGACTGGGACCGGGCCAAGGCCGACAAGATCTTCGCGGCTCTCGGTCAGGACCGTCCCCTGACTTCCCCCAACTCCAAGGCCAGGATGAGCGATTCGCCGAGGTACGACAGCCCGGCGACCGTCCGCGGGGACACCCTGGAATGCCATTGACGGCGCTCTGATTACTAGGCCAACCGGGTCGAACGTCGCAACCATCACCGTGTCAGACAGTTGATCATCACGCGGCTCTGCCAATGGAGCCCGCTCTTGAAGGGAATCACAATGAAGAAGCTCCTGGCATCCGCGGCCATCGCCGCCTCCGTCGCCGGTATCACGGCAGGGATGGCCCCCCAGGCAATGGCTATCGGTGACGACTCGGGCACCACGTCCCTGAGCGGCAACGGAGCCGAGACGGCGTTCGGCAACTCCGCCACCAAGGGGAACCAGAGCCCCCAGCTCACGCTCGTCCAGGGCACGCTGAACAAGCCCTGCATCGGTCTCCCGGTCAAGGCGAACCTCCAGTCGCTCGTCGCGCTCGTGAACGTCGGAGTCCAGGACATCCCGATCCTCTCGGCGCCTCAGAACCAGCAGTGCACCGAGAACTCCACCCAGGCCAAGGGTGACGAGCCCATCTCGCACATCCTGAACGACATCCCGGTTCTCTCCGGCAACGGCGCCGGCAACAGCTAAGAACCCCTCAGGGGCCGGTCGTCGTCGTGCCGACCGGCCCCTTCGGCATTCCCCGTGCCGCCTCCGCCGTGTGGAGGCTCAACTGGCCGCGTGAAACTGCTGACTTGATGATGTGCACGGCTCGGACGCGGGGTTTCGCAGCATGCCGTGCTGGGTCACCATGAGGGGGAGAGGGACTGCGCACGCACGGAATCGCGGGACGGGACTTGGCAGCCGTGGAGCGATCGATGCCTGCCGTCGAGTCCGATCTCGTAGATCTCCCGGGGGTTTCACTTGAAGCGCTGCGTTCCATGGACGGTACGCCCATCACCGTGTCGTACAACCTCCCGGACCGCATCGACTGATCCGCTCGCCGTGGTCCGGTGGAGGGCCCATGACGGGTGAGTCCGCGATATCGGCGGACCTGTCGTTCCATCACCTCTCGGCGTCCAGCGTCCGTGCCCTCGCGCGCGGCGAGGGTGGCCGGGAAGTGGTGGCCGAGCTTCTCGCCGCGGAGCGCAGCCGACGGCTGCTGATGTTGCGTGCGCTGGACGACGGACTCCCGAAGAACGGACGGCCGCTCGGCTTCGAGACGGCCGTGTCGCATGAGGCGGCCTGGGCCCTGCTCGAGCGCGTCCAGAGGCAGTCGCCCGAGGTGTTCGACGACGTGCTGATGTCCCCGCACACCGGCATGTGGCTCTCGCTCGCGTTGCGTCAGCTGCGGGGCAGGACGTACGACGAGGCGCCCTTGTGGGTGGTGACCGGGCATCTGTCGGCGCTGGCCGCCGCGGCGGGAGCGCGGGCCGGTCTGGACTTCTCGATGACGGTTCCGGTGCGCAGCGGTGTCGTGCCCCTGCCGACACTGGGATGCGCGGTGATCGAGGTGACCGAGCCGTGGAGCACCGCCCAAGTCGTCGGCCGGCACGGCCGGCTTTCGGTCCGCGGGGCGCGCGGTGAGGTGGCGGTGCCGACCGAGTGGCAGGTGAGCGGCCCTGGCTGGCATGCGGTGCGCCGCGTGGCCATCGGGCCCGCGGGCCGCGCCAAGCGGCTGGTCCTTGAGGAGCTCGACCCCTATCGGACGTTCCCGCGGCCGAGCGCGCCCGCTCTCATGACCGATGCGGAGAGGGCGAGTTGGCAGCACACGCTCGCCGCCGCGTGGGAGGTCCTGCTGCGCGCCGACGCGGAGAGCGCCGACGCGATGCGCCAGGGGCTGATGTCGGTGGCTCCCGTGTCGGCCAGGGAACGGTTCCGGCCATACAGCGGGACGGCGGGTGACGCGTTCGGCAGTGTCACGGCCTCCCACCCGGACGATGCGGCGCAGCTGGCCGCCACGCTGGTGCATGAGTTCCAGCACACCAAGCTGGGCGGTCTGATGCATCTGGGGCCGCTGAGCCGGGCGGCACCGGATCCGGAGCAGTCAGAGCAGCCGGGGCAGCCGGAGCAGTCGGAGCAGCCGGGGGAGCTCTTCTACGCTCCCTGGCGCGACGATCCCCGCCCCTTGGGCGGTCTGCTCCAGGGGATCTACGCCTTCGCGGGGGTCGCCCGCTTCTGGCGCGTCCACCGGCATGCCGCCGACGCCGCGTACGCCCCGCTGGCTCATTTCGAGTTCGCGCTGTGGCGCACCCAGGTGTGGTCCACCCTGAATCTGGTCGCGGGGCATGGGCAGTTGACGCCTCTGGGCCGGCGCGTCATCGAGGCTCTGCGGGAGAGGTGCGCGGAGTGGATGGCCGACTCGGTGCCGGCTCTGGAGCTTCAGCTGGCCCGGGACGTCGCCTTTGACCACAGGGCCCGCTGGCGCACGCACCATCTGCGCCCTCCCGTCGCGGCCGTCGAGGAGGCGTTACGGGCCTGGCAGCGGGGCGATGACCGCCCACCGGCAGCTCTGTCCGCGGAGCCCGGGCTCGTCCCGGACCCGGAAGGCAGGCACCTCGACGCCGCGGCCATCCTGGCCCGGTACCGCATCACCGAGCCCGACGGGGCCTGGCGGCAGACCGCGGCCATGGTGGGAAGCGTCCAGGGCGTCGGTGCGGCCGACGTGCTGCTGGCCCGCGGCGACCATGCCCGAGCCCGGGATGCCTACGCCGCGCAGCTGTCCGGCGACGGCGAACCCGTGGCGGCCTGGGTGGGCCTGGGGCGGGCCCTCGCCGGTGGTGAGGACGACAGGGGTGAAGGAGGCGCAGCGGGTCGGACCGCGGCCTGGCTCCTGTGCCGGTATCCGGAGCGGGCCCGCGCCGTGCAGGACGCACTGCGGGACGGGACAGGGCGCGGCGCGGATCCCGTGCGGCTCGCCGAGTGGCTCGCCCGGGGCGCGACGACAGAACGCTGGAGGCGGCCGGCCGGGGCCGAGCCGTTCGGCGAGTGAGGAGAGGGAGGAGCGGGACGCCTCGTTCAGTCGGCGTGCCTTCAGCCTCAGCCGGCGTGCCTCCAGGCTCAGTCGGTGACGGTGAGGTCGTTCAGGACGGGGGGCTTCTTCGCCGCCTTGACCGTGAGCCTTACGTAGCGGACCGGTTCCGCGTTCGGCGCGTGCCATGTGCGGCCGTCCGCCGATGTCGCGACGCTGTGGCCCGCGGGCTCGACCTGCCACTTCGGAGTGACCGCGCCGACCCTGGACGGCCGCCCCAGGTCCACGGTCAGGGCCGCCTTCCCGGCGGTCGGCGACCAGGCGGTTACCGGGCTGCCGTCCACCGCTGCCGCCGCGTACAGGCCCGGGTCCTCGGAGGTCGCCTTCGCCGGGCGGCAGCGCGCCAGATCCGTCGTCGGCGTCAGGTCGGGCCGGCGCGTCCTGAGGACGACCGGGGAGTCCTCGCCGACGGTGACCCGCCCCTTCGGGGAGTCGATCGCGAACGGGCTTCCCGAAGTGAGCCTCACCGTCGTCTCCTTGGGGCCGATCGCGATGTTGTACGTACGCCCGCGCCACCGCATCCCGTGCAGTGTCACGCCCTTCCTGAGCTGGGGCGGAAGCGTCGGATCGAGCTTCACGGAGTCCTCGAGCAGCCGCAGCCCCGTCAGGCCGTGCGTGAACACCTGCAAGAAGCCGCCCTTTCCGGTGAGGAAGTCCTGCGCGGGTGAGCCCGCGAGCGCGTCGCCCGCGCCCGCCTTGTCGCCGCGCGCCTCGGAGAACAGGGCGAACGGACGGCGCATGAAGGGACGTACGGACCGCTGGAGGAAGGTGTACGCCGAGCAGCCCGGCTCACCGATCGCGGCGGCGTCGATCGCGTGCACGGAGTCCGTCATCGCGGGTCCGTCCGGATCGGTGCGCGCGCTGTAGTAGTCGAGGGTCGCGGCCGCGGCGCCCTTGGGCATGGGCCAGTCCAGCGGGTAGGTGAGCAGCACGGTGTCGGCCTGCTTGATGGTCGAACCGGCGTAGCCCGCGTACTGGAGGTAGATCTTGCGCTTCGGGTCGTACGGGATGCGGATGCGGTCGGCGGTTCTGGTCCACGCGGCCGGGGCGGCCTTGTCGAGCATGCGGGCCGCGCGTACGGCCGAGCGCAGGGCGGTGGCGGCGACCGCGTTCGTGTAGACGCCGTCCGTCACGCCGTTGCTGTACTCATCGGGGCCCGCGATGTTCTGGATTGAATAACTGCCGTCTTCATTGCGGGTGGTACGCGACGTCCAGTACTCGGCGATGCCCTTCAGGAGCGGCCATCCGCGCGAACGCAGCCAGTCGCGGTCACCGGTCGCGAGGTAGTACTGCCAGGCGGCGAGCGCGATGTCGCCCTGGAGGTGGTTCTGCTGGACGCAGTGCGGCGGGTACCAGCTCTGGCACTCCGACCACAGGGCGCCGCGGCTCGCGCTCGTCCAGGGGTAGAAGAGGCCCTTCACCGCCGTCTTTGCCGCGTTGTCGCGGGCGGCCTCACTGGTCGCGTGGCGGTACTCCAGGACGGGAAGGGCGAGTTCGGGGCGGGTCGCGAGCAGCGCCGGGTACATCCAGGTCTCGGCGTCCCAGAAGATCATGCCCGCGTAGTTGTCGCTGGAAAGACCGGCGGGCGCGATGCTGTCGCGCGAGCCCCGGCGCGTGGACGACAGGAGTCCGTACTGGGCCGAACGCGTCCAGAGCTGGAGATCGGGCTGCCCGGGGACCTCGATGTCGGACGACCACAGCTGCCGCCAGGCCGCGGTGTGCCCGGCGAACAGCGCGGGCCAGCCGCGGTCGGCCGCGCGCAGGGAGACGGCGCGGGCGTCGGTGTGCGGGGTGCGCGAGGTGGCGGCGGTGTCGACACCGACGTACTTGGTGACGTCGTACGTCCGGCCCTCGTGGACGGGGAAGACGGCGGACTGGCTGACACTCAACTTCCGCGCCTGGACGGCCTGGCGGGCCTGTCGGGGGCTTCCAGGGGCCATCAGAGTGGATGCCACCGCGCCGTCCGTGCGGGTGCCGTCGGTGCGGAAGGCGACCTCCATGGTCCGCTCCCCGCTCGCGCCACCGCCGGTCTGCGTCATCCGGCGGGCGCCCCGGCCGTCGATGCGGTCGGTGACCTGCGCATCGCCGGACCAGTGAGGGGTCAGACGCAGGCGTACGGCACCGGTGTGGGCGTGGTCGCGGTCCGTCAGGACGTCGTAGGTCAGGCGGGTGCGGCGGCCGTCGCCGGTGATCCAGGTGAGCGAGGTCCGGACGAAACCGCAGCGGAGGTTCAGGGTCTGCCGGTACTCCGACACGCGGCTGCGCGGGCCGTACGTCTCACCGCCGACGGTGACGTCGAGCGCCGTCCAGGTGGGCAGCGCCGCGATGGCCTCGCGGCCCGCGGTGTTGCGGGGCCCGCGCGCGTAGAGGCCCGCGGCGAAGGCGCCGTCGTAGCGGGGGGTGTAGAGGGGCCAGCCGGTCTTCTGGCCCTTGACCGGCGCGGAGTAGCCCGCTCCGGAGGGCGGGACGCGGGTGCCGAGGTATCCGTTGCCCACGTAGGGGGCGTACGTGTCCTTCGGAGAGGTGCGACGCGTGGTGGAGGGGGCCCAGCCCGGGGCGGGGGAGCAGTCCGGGGTCCTGTGCCGGGGCTGGTCGGCTTCCGGTACGGGGACAGGGGCGGGGGAGGCGGCGGCGAGGAGCGTGGTCGCAAGGAGCGTGGCGGTGAGGAGTGTCACGGGGGTGACGATGCGCGGGCGCGCCACCGGATGCGGGGCGGCGCGCCCCGGGGTCCCACGGGTGGACGCTCGCCCGGCCACCCCGGACCAGCCCTCTTTCAGGCGCGCGCCGGTGTGGATTTCAGACGCGCGCTGATCCGGGCGCCGGACGCGTGCCGGTCTGGGCCTCAACGCGTGCTGGCCCGGAGTTCACACGCGTAACGGCCTGGGTCTCAGACGCGCGCTGATCCGGGCGCCGGACGCGTGCCGGTCTGGGCCTCAACGCGTGCTGGCCCGGAGTTCACACGCGTGACGGCCCGGGTCTCAGACGCGCGCTGATCCGGATGCCAGACGCTCGCCGGTTCGGCTCCGACACGCTCGCCAGTCCGGATCTGGGACGCGTGTCGGTCCGGGCTCAGGCGTGAGTCGGCGCGGATCTCACGCGCTGGGCAGGCCGGATTTCAGGCCCGCTCCGCACAGCGGTACCACCGCCGTGCGGTCGCCGAGGGCGCCGTCCCGCACAGCCGCCCAGCACGCCACCCCGGTCGCCTCGACGTACAAGCCGCGCCCCGCCAGATCCAGCTGCGCGGACCGGATCTGATCCTCCGTCACCGTCAGGAAGCCGCCGCCGGATCCGCGTACCGCCCGCAGGATCTGCCGCGCGCGAGGCGGTCGCGGAATCGCGATGCCCTCCGCGAGCGTGGGTGCCATCGGGGTGTCGCCCAGGGGCTCGTCGGCGCCCGCGTGCCAGGCGTCGGCCAGCGGGGAGACCGCCGCTGCCTGCACGGCGTACAGCGTGGGTGCCTTCGCGATCAGGCCCGCCGCGTGCAGCTCCCGCACCGCGAGGGCCGCACCGAGCAGCAGGGTGCCGTTGCCCACGGGCACGACGAGCACGTCAGGCAGGCGGCCGCCCAGGTCCTCCCAGAGTTCATGGACGTACGTCTTGGTGCCCTGCAGGAAGTAGGGATTGTGGACGTGCGAGGCGTAGAAGGTGCCGGGTGCGTCGGCCGCCTCCCGCGCTGTCCGTGCCGTCTGCTCACGGTCACCGGGGACGACTTCGAGCCGCGCCCCGTGCGCGCCGATCTGCTCCAGCTTCTTCGGCGACGTGCCCTCGGGGACGTACACGGTGCAGGGCAGCCCGGCCCGCGCGCAGTACGCGGCGACCGCCGTGCCCGCGTTGCCGCTGCTGTCGGCGATCACCCGCTCCGGGGCGAGCCGCAGCGCGAGCGCGGCGAGCACGACCGCACCGCGGTCCTTGAAGGAGAGCGTCGGCATCAGAAAGTCGAGCTTGGCCGAGATCGCGCCATCCAGCGGTACGAGCGGTGTGCGGCCCTCGCCGAGCGAGAACGCGGGGGCGGGCAGCGGCAGGGACTCCGCGTACCGCCACAGGGAATTGACTCTTCCGTTGAGGGACTTCAGCGGCGCTGGATTGGGGGAGAAGTCCAGGTCGAGCGGCCCGCGGCAGACGGGGCAGCACCAGGCGAGAGTCCCCGCTGGGACACGGGTTCCGTCGGTGGGGCAGAAACAATCCGGCAATGCTGTCATGTGGGCAGGCTAGTTGGGGCCGATGTGTCATGACGGGTGCGTGGCGGTCATGTTACGTCCGGTCCTGACCCTTGTGGGATTCCTATGGGTCCGCCAATCTTTCGTCCCGACGGTGGCAAGAATGGGCATGTCGCTTGACATGTCCCTGACTGCATGTCTCTGAGTCCTGCCTCCGTGCGTGTGGGCACCACGAGCACCACCAGAACCGCCAGCACCTTCCCCCACCAGCGCACCACCTATTGAGGAGGACCCCTCAGATGGCAGTGATGCGTCATACCCGCCGAAGACTGGCCGGGATCAGCGCGGCAGCAGTCGCGGCCCTCACCCTCGGCGTCGTCTCCGCCCTTCCCGCGGATGCTCGGCCGGGCCAGGCCGAAGGCACGGTCGAGAACGCCGGAGTCCCCGGCGCGATACCCGGCAGCTACATCGTCAGCCTCGACGAGGACGCCGCGAAGGCGGGCTCCAAGGCGGGCAAGGAACTCGCCCGGGAGTACGGCGCCGAGATCAAGCGCACGTACAAGAAGGCCCTCAACGGCTACGCGGTCGAGCTCTCTGCGGCCGAGGCCAAGAAGTTCGCCGCGGACCCGGCGGTCGAGTCCGTCGTGCAGAACCGGACGTTCACGGTCGACGCCACCCAGCCGAACCCGCCGTCCTGGGGCCTGGACCGCATCGACCAGAAGACGCTCCCGCTGAACAACTCGTACACCTACCCGGACTCCGCCGGTGAGGGTGTCACGGCGTACGTCATCGACACCGGAGTCCGCATCAGCCACAGCGACTTCGGCGGACGCGCTTCGTACGGATACGACGCCATCGACAACGACAACACCGCGCAGGACGGCCACGGCCACGGCACGCACGTCGCGGGCACCGTCGCGGGAACCCTGCACGGCGTCGCCAAGAAGGCCAAGATCGTCGGCGTCCGTGTCCTGAACAACCAGGGCTCGGGCACCACGGCGCAGGTCGTCGCCGGCATCGACTGGGTCACCCAGAACGCGGTCAAGCCCGCCGTCGCGAACATGTCGCTCGGCGGCGGCGCCGACAGCGCCCTGGACACGGCCGTACGCAACGCCGTCGCGTCCGGCATCACCTTCGCCGTCGCGGCCGGCAACGAGTCGGTCGACGCCTCGACGCGCTCTCCCGCGCGCGTGAGCGAGGCCATCACGGTCGGCGCCACCACGAACACCGACGCCAAGGCGAGCTACTCCAACTTCGGCACCATCCTGGACCTGTTCGCGCCCGGCTCGTCCATCACCTCGTCCTGGAACACCAGCGACACCGCGACGAACACCATCTCCGGTACGTCGATGGCGTCCCCGCACACCGCGGGCGCCGCGGCGCTCTACCTCGCGGACAACCGCACGGCAACCCCCGCGCAGGTGTCCGCGGCTCTGGTCAGCGCGGCCTCCACCGGCGTCGTCACCAGCCCCGGATCGGGCTCGCCCAACCGCCTCCTGAACGTGGGCACGGGCTCGACGAACCCGCCGGGCTCCAAGTTCGAGAACGCGACCGACTTCGCGATCAACGACAACGCCACGGCCGAATCGCCGGTCACCGTGAGCGGCGTCCCGGGTTCGGCTCCGGCCGCCCTGAGCGTGCCGGTCGCCATCAAGCACACTTACGTGGGCGACCTTCAGGTGCAGCTGACCGCGCCCGACGGCACCGCGTACACGCTGAAGGGCTATGGCACCGGCGGCAGTTCGGATGACATCAACACCACGTACACGGTGAACGCGTCCTCCGAGACGGCCAACGGGACGTGGAAGCTGCGGGTGAGCGACAACGCGGCGCAGGATGTCGGGAAGATCGACTCCTGGGGGCTGCAGTTCTGAGCAGCTTCTCCTGGCTCTCGGCAGCTTCTTCTCCTAGCTTCTTCTAGCTTCTCTCAGTTCTCGTTCTCTGGTTCTCGTCCTCGCGGTACGGCTTCGGGTCCGTGATCCGGCCTGCCGCGAGGACGAGGTGCGCCTTGCGTACGCTCATTCGATGCGAAGCCCCGCCCGCACCGACTGAACCGTCCGAACCAGGAGCACGCCACCCGTGGACATCCCCCCGCCGCCCGACCTCGGTGGCCGCCCTCAGCAGCCGTACGGGCAGGCCCCTTACGGACCGCCGCCCGCGCAGCCTCCGTACCCGGGCGGACCCCAAGGGCCGTATCCGGGCGGGCCCCAGGTGCCGTACCAGCGATGGCCCGGCGAGTACTCCCCGTACTCCCGCCCTCCGGTCAACGGTTTCGCGATCGCCTCGCTCGTCCTCGGCATCCTCTGCTTCCTGCCCGCCGTCGGCCTGATCCTCGGCCTCGTCGCACTCGCGCAGATCTCGAAGAAGGGCGAGCGCGGCAAGGGCATGGCGATCGCGGGCAGCATCCTCTCCGTCGTCGGCATCGTGCTCCTTGTGCTCGCCGTCACCACCGGGGCCGCACGCGACTTCATGCACGGCTTCAGGGAGGGGGCGCGCGATGCCGCACGGAGCAACTCCGGGTTCCCTGTCGGCAAGGGGGAGTGCTTCAACGTCCCCGGCGGCAAGCTCGGAGGGGCCGAGCACGCCTTCCAGGTCGACGAGGTGCCTTGTGCGTCGCGGCACGACGGGGAGGTCTTCGCTTCGTTCCCGGTGGACTACGAGAGCTACCCGGGCGACTTCGCACTCACGTCCCTCGCCGAGAAGAAATGCGTGGATCTCCAGGCCGCCTACGTCCTCGACTCCTGGGCCGACCGGGGTGGCGCCGAGATCAACTACTTCGCGCCCGACCGGGACACCTGGCGACAGGGGGGCCGTGACGTCACCTGTCTCTTCGGCGACGCGGAGGAGAAGCGCTCCCTGAAGGGCTCGTTGCGCCGCGACGGGACGAATCTCGACGCCGACCAGCTCGCCTACCTGAAGGCGGACAAGGCCCTCTACGACGCGTTCGGGGCCGATCCCGAGACGGAGAGCTTCGAGGACGACCTGCCGGGCCACAAGGAGTGGGCGGGCCGGGTCGAGAAGGGCCTCGCCGAGCAGGCGCGGCTGCTGCGCGCGCACGACTGGCCCGCGAAGGCGGACGCCGACGTCACCGCCCTCGTCACAGCGATCGACCAGAACCGCGAGCAGTGGAAGAAGGCGTCCACCGCCAAGGACGCCGACGACTTCGGCGCGTACTACGTGCCGGCGCAACGGCACGTCGGCGGCAAGCGCGAGGCCGCGGCCCGCAAGCCCTTGGGCCTGGCGACCACTTCGCCTCGTGACGCGAACCCCGGGGGCGACGGCGGGGGCTTCGGCGGCGGCGACGGCGAGAGCCATGAGGACGATGAGGGCGGGGCGGGCATGGCGGTGTGACGAGCGCGGGTCCGGTGGTTGCTCGGGTGGGTGTTCGTGCTGCCCGGGTGGGCGCTCGTCTGGTTGCTCGTGCACCCTCAGGCCCCTCTCACACCACTCACCCTAAGGGCTTTTTGTCCGCTTCTGTGATAGTTCTTCGGCGTGACGACCGTCATGACGCCGACCGTCGCGCCCCAGCGCACTCCGGGGCCCGCGGCACCGGACTCTCCCCGAAGGGGTAGCCACAACGGCAGGAAAGAGCCCAGGGTTTCGTGCGTCGCGCACCTCTCCCGCGGGCTCCTCGTCATCGTGGCCCTCCTGAACGCCGCCCTCGTCGTGCTCGTCGCTTCCCCGCTGCCCCGCGTCCCGCTCCTGGTGCTCGTCGCCGCGGCGGTCACATCCTGGGGGCTCGTGCTCGTGCCGTCCGCGGTCATCGGCCTGCTGGTCGGCGTGATCGCGGGGCGACGGCACCCCTGGTGCGCCGGATTCGCCGTCCTTACGGCGTTCGTCGCACTCGTCTACGGAGTCATGCCGTACGCCGCCACGTACCGAACCGCCCAGGACCACGGACAACCTCTGGCCCCCACCGCCTACTTCGATGGCATCAACTACGCCAAGGCCCCCGACGGCGACCGTACGCGCCGCTACGCCCGCATCGGCGAGCAGCGCGGCAAGCTGGACCTCTGGACCCTGCCGAAGCGGGAGGGGGTGCGCCACCCGGCTGTGGTCTGGGTGCACGGAGGGGGCTGGAACAAGGGGCACCGGAGTCAGAGCCCCGCGTGGAACCGCTGGTTCAACGCGCGCGGCTGGTCGGTCTTCGACATCGACTACCGGCTCGCCCCCCGGGTGACCCAGCTCGACCAGATCGGCGACGTGAAGTGCGCCGTGGGCTGGGTGCGGCGCCACGCGCGCGCGTACGGCATCGATCCCGACCGCCTTGTTCTGGCGGGGAGTTCGGCGGGCGGCAATCTCGCGCTCTCGGCCGCCTACACGGAGGGTGATGACCGTGTCCCCGCGTCCTGTGCGGTGCGTGACAGTTCGGTCTCCGGAGTGATCTCCCTCTACGGGCCGACCGACATGGGGCGCCTCATCGCCGGGACCGCGCTGCGTGGCGACCCCATGATCCCGCGCCTGATGGGCGGTTCGGCGAAGGCCGTTCCCGCCCGCTACCTGCTGGGTTCGCCCGCGAAGCTCGTACGGACCGATGTGCCGCCCACCCTCCTGCTGCACGGCAGCGCGGACCGTGCGGTGCCGGTGGCGCAGGCCCGGGAGCTGGCGCGGCGCCTCGACGCGGCCGGGGCGTCCGCGACGTATGTCGAACTCCCCTGGGCGGACCACTGCTTCGACGTGAACTGGGGCGGATGGGGGAGTCAGGTCGCGAGAGCGGCGATCTCCCGCTTCCTCGCCATCCGGGGCGAGAGTGTCTGATCGCGTCTGATCGCCGTCTTCTGGATCGTCGCGAGAACGTGATCGTTCCAGCGGGAACGTGATCGCCATAGCTGTGTAAAGCTCCTGCGTAAAGACCTGCACCCGCGAAAGTCATCACATCGGGTGATTCTTTGGCCTTGGGTTGCGGTCAACAACCGTCGGTTGCCAGGCTGTTGCTGTCTGTCAACCTGATGGGAGTGGCCAGTGACTTTCGGTGAACAGCCGGCGTATCTGCGTGTCGCGGGTGATCTCCGCAAGAAGATCGTCGACGGTTCCCTGCCGCCGCACACCCGTCTCCCCTCGCAGGCCAGAATCCGCGAGGAGTACGGGGTGTCGGACACGGTCGCCCTGGAAGCACGCAAGGTCCTGATGGCCGAAGGCCTGGTCGAAGGACGTTCCGGATCCGGCACCTATGTGCGTGAGCGACCGGTGCCCCGGCGCGTGGCCCGTACCGGCTACCGGGCCTCCGGCGGCTCGACCCCCTTCCGTCAGGAGCAGGCGGAGGACGGTGCGCGCGGCACCTGGGAGTCCCGCAGCGAACAGGCGGAGGCGAGCAGCGCGGTCGCCGAGCGCCTCGGCGTCCGCACGGGCGACCGCGTGATGTGCACCAGGTACGTCTACCGCGACGCGGGCGAGGTGATGATGCTCTCCACCTCATGGGAGCCCCTCGCCGTCACCGGACGCACTCCGGTGATGCTCCCCGAAGAGGGGCCGCTCGGCGGCTGCGGAGTGGTCGAGCGCATGGCCGCCATCGACGTGGTCGTGGACAACGTCGCGGAGGAGGTCGGCGCGCGCCCGGGTCTCGCGGAGGAGCTCATGTCGCTCGGCGGTGTCCCCGGCCATGTGGTGATCGTCGTGCAGCGGACGTACTACGCGTCGGGCAAGCCGGTCGAGACGGCCGACGTCGTGGTGCCCGCGGACCGGTATCGGATCGCATACCACCTGCCGGTGAGGTGAACCGACCGCTCCGGCGTACGCCCGGAATCCGGACGGGCCCGTCCGCCCGCCGTGATCGCGAGTTAACGCGCGCTCGACTTCCGTAACGCCGGCGCCATCACGTCCTGCAGCGGCTTGTCATGTACGGAACCTAACTTCATCGCCCGTACCCGCAATCCGGTCGGACGACAGGAACCCTCATGACGGACACGGCCACCCGCGACACCAGCGCCGCCGCAGGACCACCGCCCAAGCGCAGCTACGCGAAGATGGCGGCCGACGAGAGCCGCGAGGACTACTCCCTGCGGTACGCGCCGCACTCCTTCCGGCGCTGGTCGCCGACGATGGTCGCCTCCACCGCGCTCGGCGGCATCGCCTACCTCGCGGACTTCGCGATCGGCGCGTCCATCGTCTTCACGTACGGCTTCACCAGCGGGCTCGCCTCGATCCTGTGCGCCGCGACGATCATCTTCGTCACCGGCATCCCGATCGCGCGGGCCTGCGCCAAGTACGGCCTCGACATGGACCTGGTGACCCGGGGCGCGGGCTTCGGCTACTTCGGCTCGACGCTGACGTCGCTGATCTACGCCTCGTTCACGTTCATCTTCTTCGCCCTCGAAGGCTCGATCATGGCCCAGGCCATGCACCAGGCCGTGGGACTCCCGGTGGAGATCGGCTACTTGCTCACGACGCTCATCGTGATCCCGATCGTCTTCCGCGGCATGGGCGCCCTGGCCAAGGTGCAGGCCTGGACGCAGCCGATCTGGCTCGTCGGCATGGTGCTGCCCTTCGTGGTGCTCGCCTTCGAGGCGCCGGACGCCTGGGGGGCCTTCGCCTCCTTCGGGGGCACCGAGGGCGCGGGCAGCGGCTTCTCCTGGGTCGCCTTCGGGCTCGGCACGGGCGTCGCGCTCTCGCTCATCGCCCAGATCGGCGAGCAGGCGGACTATTTGCGATTCATGCCGGCCAGGACCGAGCAGAACAAAAGGCGTTGGAATCTGGCCGTTCTCGCGGCGGGTCCCGGCTGGGTCATCATCGGCGCGGCCAAGCAGCTCGGCGGCGCGCTCCTGGCGTTCGTGGCCCTGGAGGCCGTCGGCAAGACGCACGCCCTGGAGCCGATCGCTCCGCAGATCGAGGCCCTGAAACCGTGGCTCGGCTCCTTCGCGCTGCCCGCCGCGGCCCTCTTCGTGATCGTCTCCCAGGTCAAGATCAACGTGACCAACGCCTACAGCGGCTCGCTGTCCTGGTCGAACTTCTTCTCCCGCATCACGCACAAGCACCCGGGCCGCGTCTGGTACATCTTCCTCAACCTCGCCATCGCGCTGACGCTGATGGAGATGAACATGTTCGCGGCCCTCAACAAGCTGCTCGGCTTCTACTCGAACGTCGGCATCGCGTGGATCGTGGCGGTCGCCGCCGACCTCGTCATCAACAAGAGGATGGGCTGGAGTCCCCCGTACATCGAGTTCAAGAGGGCCTACCTGTACGCGGTGAACCCGGCGGGCTTCGGCTCGATGGTGATCGCATCCGTGGTGTCGATCCTGGCCTTCTTCGGCCTCTTCGGGCAGTACGCGGAAGCCTTCTCGACGTTCATCGCGGCCGGCCTCGCCGTCGTCCTGTGCCCGCTGATCGCCTGGGCGACGAAGGGCAAGTACTACCTGGCGCGCCCGAATCCGGTGAACGGCCCGCATGTCGACGTCCCCGACGTGACGGCCACGCACGCGTGCAGCGTCTGCGAGACGGCGTACGAACTCCCCGACATCGCGGACTGCCCTGTCCAGTCGGGCCCGATCTGTTCCCTGTGCTGCTCGTTGGACGCGGAGTGCAAAGACGTCTGCCGTACGTCGTCCTCACAGGCGCCCGTCCTCATGCCGATGCCGACGGTGCGCGCCGAGTGATACGGGCCCATACCGGCTGAACGGTTGCCAAGAGGGGGCGCACCCGGCAGGGTGCGCCCCCTCGGCGGTGGCCAATTGCGTACCTCTTTGTGCAAACTCGTATCCGCTGAGTGAAGGTCGGGCGTAGGCTCGGGCATATGCGGAATGCGGTTTCCTTATTGATCGAGGCGTGGCGCACGCCGGGGCGGCGAGCGGAGGGGTGCGATGAATGACGGAACGGTCGTGCTTCCCTGGCTCGTGATACGCCAGGACGACAACGGCAACCGCTACAGGGTGGGCAGGTACGCCACGAAGGCCGAGGCCGAGAAGATCGCCGAGAGCCTCGACGAGCGTGGACAGCAGCAGCTGTACTGGGTGGAGAACCTGAGCCAGAACGGCAGCGCGCCGACCGCATAGGCTCCCGCGTATGACGGAACGGATCGTGGTGGGCGCCGCCCTGTACGACGACGGGCGCCTGCTTGCCGCGCGGCGCAGCGCACCCCCTGAGCTCGCGGGCCGCTGGGAACTGCCCGGCGGGAAGGTCGAGCCCGGCGAGCACCCCGAGGAAGCCCTGGTGCGGGAGCTGCGCGAAGAGCTGGGTGTCGACGCCGAACCGGTCGCGAGGGTGCCGGGCCAGTGGCCGCTCAAGCCGGGATACGTCCTGTGGGTGTGGACGGTGAAGCTCCTCGCGGGAGCCCCCGAGCCCCTTGAGGACCACGACGAACTGCGCTGGCTCTCGCCGGACGAGGTCTGGTCGGTGGAGTGGCTCGACGCCGATGTCCCCGCGGTGGCGGCTGCGGTCGAGTGCCGCTGAGTGAGGGAGCGTGCGAGGTGACGTCTTCCGGCGCTTGAGCCCCATCTACGCCGTTCGTGCCACAGTGCGCCTTGGTGAGCGGTAGTTCCGGCGGGATATCGGGTATGTGCCCATTAACCCCATGAAACCGGACAAGGGTCCGCTGTTGCTGGTCTGGAAGTGATCGGCGTGATCGACACCGAAGGCGACTGCGCCGAGTGGGATTTTCCCGCGGACCCGGGCGCCGTGCGCACAGCCCGTGCCGTTGTCCGCGAGCAGCTCGGCGCCTGGGGCCTCGCCGTCCTCGGCGACATCACCGTCCTCCTCGTGAGTGAGCTGGTGACCAACTCCCTGCGGCACGCGTCGGGCCCTATCGGGGTACGCCTCGTACGCCCTGCCGGACCCTCGGACGCCCTCCTCGTAGAGGTGTCCGATCCGCTTCCCGACCCGCCCCAGGAACGCGACGCCTCCCCTGATGACGAGGGGGGCAGAGGTATCCAGCTGGTGGCCCGCGTGTCGAGGCGCTGGGGGACACGACAGGGCAGGACGGGAAAGACGGGGAAGACGGTGTGGTTCGAGCTGGTGCTGCCGGGTTAGAAGACTGGCAGCGTGAGGCGGACACAAGACGGTCACGGGCCAAAAAGAGTTGAGTCCGTGCTGTGATCGTGAACGCCGTGTGGCATGGCTCCGTAGTGCTGGATACTGCGGGCAGCCGCATCCGGTGACCGGTGCCGGACGTGGTGAGCTGGAGGGGACGGTTCGCGTGAGCGAGATACCAGCGAAGGCGACGGAGCAGGACGGGCCGTCGGGTGACGCTAGGGGCGTAGCTGCGGATGACGTGGTGTGGCAGAGCAGCCCGCCCGGTTCGATCTACGACTACATCAAGGTGGCCTCGTTCTCGATCGGCCCGGACGGTCTCATCGACCAGTGGAGCCAGCGGGCCGAGCGGCTGTTCGGAGTGCCTGCCTGCGATGCCGTGGGCAAGGACCCGATAGAGGCCTTCGTCGCGCCCGAGCTGCGCAGCAGAGGGCACCGCAAGATGGCGGAGATCCTGGACGGCAGGGAGTGGACCGGGGCCGTCCCCTTCCGGGCCCCCGGGCGGCCCGACGGGCCTGACGCGAGGTCCTTCGGGGGCTCCGAAGGCATCGCCGAGGTCTACGTGATGCCGACCGAGACGGAGGACGGAGAACAGGCCGCCGTCTGCATCGTCGTCGACGTTCGGGCGCTCCGGCAGATCGAGACCGACCTCGCCGCGTCGCAGGCAATTTTCGGCCAATCTCCCTTCGGCTTCCTGCTGTTCGGTACGGACCTGAAGGTCCAGCGGGCCAACCGCCGCTTCGCCGCGGTCTTCGGAGGCGGCATCGAGGATCACCGCGGCCGCACCGTCCGCGACTATCTGCCGCGGCACGAGGCCGACCGCATGGCCGCCGCCCTCAAGCGCGTCCTGGAGACCGGCGACTCCGTCACGGACATGCAGCTCGTCGGCCCCGCACCGGGCAGCAACGAACGCCGCCACTGGTCGATCAATCTCTACCGCGTGCACAGCGGTTCGGGACGCCCCATAGGCGTGGCGGGCCTCGGCACCGACGTCACCCGGCGGCACGCCGCCGCCCGCGAGGCCGCCCACGCCCGCCGCAACCTCGCCCTGCTCAATGAAGCGGGCGCCCGCATCGGCAACTCCCTCGACCTGGAGACGACCGCGCGTGAGCTGCTCGACGTCACCGTCCCCGGCTTCTGCGACCTCGCCTCCGTGGACCTCTACCAAGGGCTGCTCGAGGGCGACGAAACCCCTCCGGGTCTTGCCGACGGAAGCGCCGAACTGCGCCGCGTCGCCTTCGCGAGCGCCGTCTCCGACGCGCCCTTCCCGGAGGGCGGCCACCCCGTCGACGTGGGCGCCGTACACCGCTTCGCCTTCACATCGCCCTGCGCCGACGCCCTGCGCACCGCACGCCCTCGGCTCGTCTCCGCGGCCGACGAGGGCTCCGCGAGCAGGCTCACCGGCGGGCTCATCCAGTCGACGCTCGCCGTGCCGATGGTCGCCCACGACACGGTCGTCGGCCTCGCCCAGTTCTCCCGCACGAAGGGAAGCGAGCCCTTCGGAGAGCGCGACCGCTCCCTCGCCGTCGAGCTCGCCGCACGCGCGGCCGTCTGTATCGACAACGCCCGCCTCTACCGCCGCGAACACGAACGCGCGCTGATACTGCAGCGCTCCTTGCTGCCGCCCGACGACCCCGAGGCGTCCGGCCTCGACATCGCCTGCCGTTATCTCCCCGGCAACGCGGCCACCGAGGTCGGCGGCGACTGGTTCGACGTCATCGAACTGCCCGGCCACCGCACCGCCCTGGTCGTCGGCGACGTCATGGGACGCGGCCTGCGCGCCGCCGTCGCCATGGGAGAACTGCGCACCGCCGTACGCACCTTGGCGCTCCTGGACCTGGAGCCCGCCGAGGTCCTCTCCGCGCTCGACGAGATCGCCCGCGGCCTCGGCGACCCCTCAGGCACCCAGCAGGCCACGCGAGCGGCCCGGCAGACGCGTTCCGCGAGCGAGACGGACCTCTCCGAGGTTTACCTCGCCACCTGCATCTACGCGGTCTACGACTCCGTCACGCGCCGCTGCACCTTCGCCAACGCGGGACACCTGCCGCCCGTGCTCGTCGAGCCCGGCGAATCGCCGCTCATGCTCGACGTCCCGCCCGGCATGCCGCTGGGAGTCGGCGGAGAGCCCTTCGAGGAGGTCGAGGTCGAGCTGCCCGACGGCGCCCTGCTCGCGCTCTACACGGACGGGCTCGTCGAATCCCGCGACCATCCTCTCGACGAGGGCCTGAACGCCTTCGTACGCGCGCTCGACAACCCCGCGCCCGCCCTTGAGGACGTCTGCGACCACGTCCTGAACACCCTCGACACCCACCACGGAGAGGACGACATCGCGCTGCTCATGGCGCGCATCCAGGGTCTGCCCGCCGAGGCCGTCGGCGACTGGACGCTGCCGCGCGACCCGAAGTCGGTGGGCCGGGCGCGCGAGCTGGCCTGCGAGCAGCTGCGCAACTGGGACCTGGAACCGCTCTGCGACACGACCGAACTGCTGGTCAGCGAGCTGGTCACCAACGCGCTGCGGTACGGCGAAGGCGACATCAGGGTGCGGCTCCTGCTCGACCGCACCCTGGTGTGCGAGGTCTGGGACGCGGGCCTCGTACAGCCGCGCCGCCGCCGGGCGCGTGACACGGACGAGGGTGGCCGTGGGCTGCAGCTGGTCGGCCTGCTGAGCGCCGCGTGGGGCTCGCGCAGGACGCCGCGCGGCAAGACGGTGTGGTTCGAGCTGTCGTTGCCGGACAGCGGGGTGCGGCAGATGGACGCGGCGGAGGCGCTGCTCAGCCTCTTCTGAGGGCTGCTTCGACCGGTCTTGTCACGTAGTGGCCTTCAGGGCGGCGAGGCGGGCCGCGATCTCCGCCTCGTCGCCCAGGCTGTCCAGCTGCTCGAACTGCGCGTCGAGGGAGGAGGCGGCGAGCTCCTGCTTGCCGAGCGCCCTGGCCTCCTCGCGGCGCACCTTGTCCTCGAAGCGGCCCAACTCGCTCGCCGGGTCGAGCACATCGATGCTCTGGGCGGCGTCCATCATCTGGTTCTGCGCCTGCGCGGTCCTGGCGCGGGCCACCAGCTGATCGCGCTTCGAACCGAGCTGGGTCAGCTTGATCTTCATCGCGTCGAGCCCGGACTTCAGCTTGTCGACGACCTCGGTCTGCGAGGCGATCGTCGGCTCGGCGTCCTTGGCCTCCCGCTCGGACTGCAGCTGGCGCTGGAGCGCGACCTTGGCCAGGGCGTCGAACGTGTCGGCCTCCACGGCGCTTCCGCCGGACCGCAGCTCGTCCGCCTTCTTGCTGGCGGCGACCGCCTTGGTGCCCCACTCGGCGGCCGCGTCCTGGTCCTCCTTGTGGTCAAGTTCCAGCATCCGCAGATTGCCGATGGTGGTCGCGACCGCCTCCTCGGCCTCCTGGATGTTGTTCGTGTAGTCGCGGATCAGCTGGTCGAGCATCTTCTGCGGGTCCTCGGCCTGGTCGAGGAGGGAGTTGATGTTGGCCTTGGCGAGCTGGGCCACGCGTCCGAGGATCGTCTGCTTGGTCATCACGGCTTCCTTCTATGAAGGGTGGTCGGTTGGTGATAGGGGGCGCCGATTGGAGTCAGAACCTTCCGCCCCCGCCCATCCGCCCTCGGGTCCCGCCGCCTCCGAAGCTTCCGGGACGGCCTCCGCCGAAACCGCCGCCTCCGAAGCCGTCGCCTCCGCCGCCCCTGCCTCCGAGGAGCTCGCCGAGGATGATGCCGCCGAGGACCGCACCGCCCATGCCGCCGCCGCGCCCGCCTCCGCCCCCTTGGGGGGTGCCGTAGCCGCGTACGTCGCGTTCGGCGAGCTGCTGCGCCTGGCGGGCCTGGGCGTCCGCCTGCTGGGCCTCGGCGAGCGCCGCGGCCGGGTCGGTGTCCTGGGCGGTCTGCGCGCCCGAGAGGTGCCGCTGGGCCTCGGCGATGCGGGTCCTTGCCTCGCTGCCCACCCCGCCCCGGTGCGTGTCGATGAAGTCCGCCGCCGTTCCCACGGCGCTGCGGGCGGTGAGCAGGGCCTGGCCGAGGAGGGTGGCGGCGCGCTGACGGCTGACCTCGCGTTCGCGGGCGCCCGTGAGGGACTCGTCGAGGACCGTGTCGGCCTCCTCGACCCGGCGCAGGGCGTCGATCGGGTCGTGCGGGCCCGCCGCCATCTTCTTGCGGACTTCGGCGACCACCGATTCCGCGCGAGCGATACGGCCGTGCAGATCGGCCGTGGAGGCTCCCGCCGTGGTGCCCTCAAGGAGGCCGCGTGCCTCGGCGAGGTCGGTCTCCGTCTCGGTGAGCGCGGCCGGGAGTTTCTCAGCGGCGAGCGCAAGGTCGGCGGCGAGGCGGTCGACGGCGTCCACGAAGGTGCCCGCCTGGTCGACGGCGCCTTCGGCGGCACGCAGATGGACGGCGGCCTTGCCGTTGTCGCCCGCGTCGATGGACTGCCGGGCTTCGTTGAGGTGCGTCGTGGCGAAGACGAGGCGGTCCTTGGCCTGCTCCACGTGGCCCACGACGGGTGCGGACGCGGAGGGCGCGTACTGCTCCCGGATCGTGCCAAGCGTGCTCTCCGCGGCGGTGGTACGCACGGTGACCTGCCGGAACACCGTTTCGGCGTGCTCCAGGGCCTTGGCCGCGTCACGTTCGAGTGCGCGCAGCTGGTCGAAGCCCGCGGCTTCCGCGTCGAGGCGCCGGCCCGCGTCGGTGCAGCGCGCGACGATCTCGTCCAGCATGGTGCGCTTGGTCGCGTCGTCCTCCGGATAGGCGTCGTCCAGCTGCTGGCGCAGCTTGAAGGCCTTGGTCAGCTCGGAGCGTGCGAAGGCGAGCGCGTCGGTGAAGGGCCGCACCGCCTCCTCGCCGAACTGGGCGGTGGCGAAACCGAGTTCCTCGGCGCTGGTGCGGATCGCGTCGTCGGTCTCCACCAGGAGCTGCTTGCTCTGTCTGTCGAGCTCCGGGAGCGGGGTCGGCTGCTCGCCCGCCGCCCCCTTGCCCCAGCCACCGCCTCCGGGCGTCGTACGCGTGTTGGTACGCCGTCTGCGGCGGCCGTACGCGATTGCGGCGAGGGCGCCCGCGCCGCCGACCACCACGATCGGCAGGACCAGGTCGCCGGTGGCCGCGTCATCGCTGCCGTTGCCGCTTCCGCCGCCCGGATCGGCGGCCCCAGGGGTGGGCGTCGGAGTGGGAACGGGCCGACCGGAGAGGACCGCGCGGTAACCGTTCGCCGCGCCGATGGCCGCGCCGGCCCAGTCGTTCTGCCGCAGCGCGGGCTTGATCGCGGTGGTCGCGACATCCTGGAGCTGGGCCTCGGTGAGCTGGGAATCGACGTCCACGGAGTAGGCGTACTGGCGGTCGTGCGTGGCGACGGCGAGCAGCGCGTCGTCCAAACCGAGCCCATTGCGCTCGGCGGTCGTGTCCGCCCAGTCCTGTGCGCCGCGTCCGGAGAAGTCACGTACGTAGACGACGAAGAGCTGCAGGCCACCGTCGTCGTAGAGCCGATCGAGCGCCTTTTCGGTGGCGTCCTCGCGGTCGCCGAGCGCGCCCACCTTGTCGGTGATCTGGCCGCCGCGGGAGAGCGTGACCGGGTCGTCGGCCGGGGCGGCGAGCGCTGCGGGGGCGGACAGGAGCAGCAGGCACCACGTGAGCAGTGCGGTGGCTGTTGCTGTCGCCCGCACGGCTATGGGCGAGGGCGGCGTCACATTTGGGAGCGTATGACCGTCTTGGGGGGTGCGCGACCGGGGAGCCTGGCGGTACGTGTCCCAAGCCCCCGGCGATACGTGCCCCAGACCCCCGGCGGCTCACTCAGATACTGAACCGCTCCTTGGCGAGCAGCGGCCGCACGCGCTCGCGGAAGCCACCCGACCGGAACGGCGCCTGGAGCAGTCCGGGCCTGAGCTCCTGCGCCAGAGCGGCCGCGATCATGCCCTGGTCGAGCGCGAGCACGAAATCGCTGACCCGCCCGGTCCGTACGTTCACGGAATCCCGGAACCCGTACTCCTCGTCGTACGCCCCGAAGTCGCGGGCGAGCGCCTTCAGGTTGCCGATGGCCTGCCCGCGCGCGTGGGGGAGTGCGAGGAAGGAGGCGTGCGGGGTGACGACGCCGAGGGAGTCGTAGCCCTCGGTCTGCATGCCGATCGCGTCGACGCCGTACTCCCGGTATCCGCCCTCGGGGATGTTCGCGGGCGAGAATCCCCAGTAGCCGTACTTCTCCTCGTCGAGGCCGTGCTCGATCTGGCTGCGGACGTAGCGCGCGTGGGAGGTCCCCCAGGAGCGCGGCGCCCACTCGCTCTCCGGCACGAAGAGCGGCACCATCAGCGCCTCGAACATCGAGCCGCCCCAGGTGGGCACGAGCTTGCGTCCGCGGTACGTGTAGTGGCCCTGCCACACCCGGACGCCGTCCAGGGTGACGTACGAACCGCCGGGGCTCTGCTCCTGCTCCTGGCCGGGGAGCATGGTGCGCAGGAGGTGCCAGTAGTGGTCGGTGGGCAGCGATCCGTCGGCCATGCCGAGGTAACTGGCCATGCGGGGCTCGGTGTTGAGGGCGCCGTAGTGGTGTGGCGTCGGCTCATCGGTGTCGGTCCAGAAGCCGCCGCGCAGCTGGCCGGGGTGGGCGACCGGGTCCGCCGCGTCGTAGGGCGTGTAGAAGTACGACCAGTCGGCGTCTGCCAGGAGCTTCGCGATGCGGGGCCGCAGGGCGGGGTCGGCGTCGGCGGCTATGCGTAGCCCTGTGACCAGCCAGGCGTTGTCGACGGACGACAGGAACGGGCGGACCGGGTCGCCGGTGCCGGGCCAGCTCGTCAGGACCGAACCGTCGTGCGCGTCGTACCAGTTCAGCCAGAAGCCGTGGTGGCGCTCGAGCTTCTCGACGGCGGCGACGGTGCGGGACAGGCGGGTGTGCATGGCACGGTCGCCGAGCAGCCCGAGGCCGCGCGCGGCGACCGTGGACCACAGGCCGCAGCCGATGTTGGTGGGTGAGGTCTGGCGCGAGGGAACGGGCGCGCCGGACCCGCTGACGTCGATCTTGTCGGCGGTGAGACCGATGTCGGTCGTCATCGTCACGATCGAGTGATGCGTCGAGCGGAACCACTTCCGCAGCAGCGATGCGTCAGATGCATGAGAAGGGGAAGCGAAGGCAGGTGCGGATGCGGCGCCGAGGGGCAGGGCGGCGGCGCCGGTTCCGGCGGCGGTCGCGGTGAGGAACGTACGACGGTCCATGAAGGTCCAACTTCCGGTGACAGGTGTGGAAGGGGAGGTTCGTGGCGAGCCGGTCGTGCCGGCTGGACGTGCGTGCGGTGTGGGGATGTGCGGATGTCTGGATGCGCGGATATGTGGATGTGCGGGGACCGGCCGTGGTCAGGTACGGCCGGTCCCCGGGTCTGGTGGGGTGGTGCGAACTAGCCTTCTGCGCGCGGCAGTTCACGCGTGCGGCCGAGTCCGCCCAGCCAGATCGCGGACGGCTTGGCGGTGCGGGCGAAGGTCTCGCGGTCCCAGGCGATCAGGCCGAAGGTGGGCTTGTAGGAGCCCCACTCGTAGTTGTCCAGGGCGCTCCAGGCGAGGTAGCCGTCGATGTTGAGGCCGTCCTCCAGGCAGGCGGCGACCGCGTCAAGGGCACCCTTGTAGTAGTCGACGCGGCGCGCGTCGTCGGCGGTGGCTATGCCGTTCTCGGTGACGATCATCGGCACGTCCCCGTTGCCGAGCACCTCCGCGGTGTGGCGCAGGGCGTGGCCCACGGCGGCCGGGTAGTACTCCCACTGGGTGAGCGTGCGCTCGACGTCGTCGGGCCACGGGATCGGCCCATCGGAGCCGATCTCCGTACGGGTGTAGGACTGGACGCCGATCCAGTCGTCGCCGCGCGCGGCCTCGATGAAGATGTCCTCGCGGGGGTGGCGGTAGGCGGCGGCGACGTCCTCGGCGCCCGGCAGAGCCTGGTAGACCTGGTTGGCGATGGTCCAGCCCGCCCGGATCTCCGGGTTGATCGCCTTGACTTCCTTCATGGCGGCCCGGTGCGCGGCGATGACCGCGTGCGTGGTCTCCTCGTCGGGCGTCGGAAGCCCGGCGGGCGGGAAGCCGATGTCGCCCGCCTTGGCCTGCCCCGCCATCACGGCGATCATGTTGGGCTCGTTGATGGTGCACACATGGCGCACGCCCTCGCCGATGACGGGCGCGCAGGCGGCGACGTACCGGGCGAAGAGGTCGACGGCTCCCTCGGCGGTCCAGCCGCCCCGCGCCTCGAACCACTGCGGCACGGTGAAGTGGTGCAGGGTGACCATCGGGCGGAGCCCCCGTACGATCGCGCCTTCCACCATCCGCCGGTAGTGGGCGAGTTCGGCCCGCGAGAACTGGCCCTCGGCGGGCTCGATGCGCGCCCACTCGATGCTGAACCGGTAGTCGGTGAAGCCGAGTTCGGACAGCAGGTCCATGTCTTCGCGCCAGCGGTGGTAGCTGTCGCAGGCGTCCAGGCTTGGCTCCTGGATGTGCGTGCCGGTGCTGTGTTCCTTCACCCACCAGTCGCTGTTGGTGTTGTTGCCCTCGATCTGGTGGGCGGCGGTGGAAGCCCCCCAGAGGAAGCCGTCGGGGAACGGGAGCGAGGTGGTCGGAGCCGTCGAGGCGCTCGGGGTGTTCGGGGTGTGCGTCATCGTCAGATGTCTCTCTGGTGGGGATGGGGCGCGGGCCGTCGTGGCGCGGGCGGGTTACTTCATGCCCGCGGTGGCGATGCCCTGGGTGAAATGCCGCTGGAGCACGGCGAAGACGATCAGGACCGGAAGCACGATCAGGAACGAACCGGCCATCAGCATGCCGTTGGAGCCGCCCGACTTGTTGGGGTCGGTGGCGAACGTGGCCAGGGCTACCGGGAGGGTGTATTTGTCGGGGTCGTTGGTCGCGATCAGCGGCCAGACGAAGTTGTTCCAGGAACCGAGGAAGGTGAAGATCGAAAGCGTCGCGAGAGCGGGCTTGACCAGCGGCATCACGATCCGCCAGAAGATGTACCACTCACCCGCGCCGTCCATCCGGGCCGCTTCGAGCAGCTCGTCCGGGATCGACTGCATGAACTGCCGCATCAGGAAGACCCCGAAGGCACCGGCGGCGAACGGCAGCACCAGAGCGGCATACGAATCGATCAGCTGCAACTTGCTCATCAGCACGAAGAGCGGCAGCAGCATCAGATTGCCGGGCACCATCAGCGCACCGAGCACCAGGCCGAAGATCTTGTTCTTGCCCGCGAAGTTCAGCTTGGCCAGGGCGTAGCCGAGCATCGAGCAGAAGACGAGATTCGAGACGGTGACGAGCACCGCCACGATCACCGAATTCATGAAGTAGAGCGGCAGATCGAGCTTGTCGAGCAGCGCGCTGAAGTTTTCCAGGGTCCACTCGGTGGGAATCCACACGGGCGGGCTCGCCGCGAGTTCGCCCGGCGTCTTGAAGGCGGAGAGCGCCATCCACAGGAAGGGCGCGGACATCACAAGGAGTCCGACGGCGAGCAGCACATACGTGAGCCGCTTCTTCATCCCGGCCGACTGCCCGGCCTTTCGCGGCGGCTCTTCCTGCTTCCTCTGCGGCGTCTTCTCCGCCAGGCCCGTGGCGCTCATTTCGTGTTGTCCTTCAGCAGTCGGAGCTGGAGCACGGTAATGCCCATGATCACCACGAAGAGGACATACGCCATGGCGCTCGCATAGCCCATGTGGAAGAAGTTGAAGCCCTCGCGGTACATGTCGAGGGAGACGGTGAGAGTGGAGTCCGAAGGGCCGCCCTGGGTCATCACGAACGGCTCCTCGAAGACGTTGAGATAGCCGATCGTGGTGATCACCGTGGCGTAGAGGAGTGTGGGCCGCAGCAGCGGAACCGTGATGCGGCGGAACTCCTGCCACATCCCCGCCCCGTCGAGCTTCGCGGCCTCCCGCACCTCGGTGGGGATGGCCTGAAGACCGGCGATGAAGAGCACCATGACCGTTCCGAGATTCCGCCACACGGCCATCGCGATCAGCGAGGGCATGGCCAGTTTCTCGTTCCCCAGGAAGTCCGGTGCGGTGAGCCCCACTTCGGAGAACAGACCGGCGATCAGGCCGTCACTCGGATCGAGGACGAAGCGCCAGACGACGGCGACCGCGACGATGGAGGTGACCACGGGAGCGTAGAAGCCGACCCGGAAGAAGGTCCGTGCCCGGTCGATTCCGTTGTTCAGGAGAACGGCGACGACCAACCCCAGAAGGATGGTGAGAGGAACACCGATCACCACGAAGTAGGCGGTGTTGAAGAGCGCCTTGAGGAACTTCTCGTCGCTGAACAGCTTGGTGTAGTTCTCGACCCCGATGAAGTTCGCTTCCAGCGGGCGCGTGACATTACGCAGCCCGAAGTCCGTGAAGCTCATCAGGAGCGTGGCGACGATCGGGAATGCCATGAAAACGGTGAACAGAATGAGGAAAGGAGTGGAGAACAGCCAGCCGGCGAAGTTCTGCACGCCCATGGAGCCCCGCTTGGGACCCCCCTTGGAGCCCTGTCCACGCCCCCGGCCCGAACCCGTCGAACCGGTGGCGGACCGCACCCCGGCCGCCCGCGCGACCTTCTCAGTCTTGGTGCTCGTGGTGCTCATGGCTCCTACTTCACAAGGCTCTCGATCTCGGACTTGGCCTTCTTGGCGGCGCCCTCGGGGGAGGCCTTGCCCTGGGTCACCGACTCGATGGCCGCGTCGACCTTGGAGGTCACCTCGGTCCAGTTGGCAAGGGTCGGCGAGGACTTGGCGGTCTCCATCTGCTTCTTGAACACCTGCAGGCTGGGGCTGTCGGCGAGCTCGCCGGTCTTCCAGGCCGTGGTGTTGGCGGGGAGATCACTGGTCCGCTCGAACCAGTCGGTCTGGCCCTTGGCGTCCGTCAGGTACGTGATGAACTCCTTGGCCGCGGCCTTGTGCGAACTGTCCTTGGAGATGACCAGGCTTGAGCCGCCCGCCATGGAGGTGGAGGTCTTGTCCGCCGGGACGGGGGCGACGGCCCACTTGCCCTTGAGACCCGGGTACTGGTCCTTGATCAGGGTGCTGATCCAGGGGCCGGAGAAGAACATCGGCACGTCACCGGTGTTGAAGTCCTTCAGCGGGTCGTAGCCCGGCTGGGAGTTCTTCATGCTCAGGCCCTGCTTGAAGTAGTCGCCGTACTCCTTGAAGGCCTTGACCGCGGCCGGGCTGTCGATGACGGGAGCGCCGTCCTTGTCGACGATCTCGCCGCCGGCCGAGTACAGGAACGGGTAGAAGGACTGCACGGTGTCGAGGCTGCGGGGCTGCAAGTAGATGCCCCACTTGCTGCCGGCCTTGTCCTGCAGGGCCGATGCCATGGTCCGCAGGCCCTTCCAGTCGGCGGGGGCCTTGGTGACGCCGGCCTTCTTGGCGAGGTCGGTGCGGTAGTAGAGGACGCGGGTGTCGACGTACCACGGCACGCCGTAGGCCTCGCCCTCCACTTCGCCCTGCTGCCAGCCCGCGGGGAAGAAGTCCTTCTCGTCAAAGGTCTTCGTGTCCACCGGCTCAAGGACGCCGAGCTCGGCGAACTCGCCCATGTAACTGCCGCCCATCTGCGCGACGTCGGGCATCTTCCCGGCGGCGGCAGCGGCGACGAGCTTCTGGTGGGCGACGTCCCAGCCGACCGGGGTCACCTTGACGGTGATGTTCGGGTTCGCCTTCTTGTACTCCTCGGCGACATCTACGAGCTTCTCGCCCTCGGCGCCCATGGCCCAGACGGTCAGGGTCTGCTTCTTGTCGGCGGCGACTTCGCCTCCGGCGGAGCTTCCGCACGCGGTGACGGCGAAGGCCGTCGCCAGCGCGATGGCTACCGATGCGGTTCTGGCGGCGCGGTGCATGGACGGCTCCTCCTTGAGCTTCCCTGACAGTCCGGCATCGCTGGAACGTTCAGGTGCGATCCCCGGAACGTTCAGGTGCAGGATGTATGCGCTGTCTGTAAGCGCATACATCACTCTGTGGCAGCGTCCTGCGGTGCCGCAAGGGGGTCCTGGTCACACTCCCGTAACGGGCCGGTCATCCAGGGGTGCAGCTAAGTGGAGCCTACTGGTCCGCTTCGCGTTCCCGGGGGTTCCTGGAGGGGGATGGAGGGGGCTGGAGGGAGGCTGGAGTGGGGCTGGCGGGGAGCGGCCTCGGCGGCGCCATCAGCCCCCGCCGCTAGGGTCCCCGCATGCCGCCCTTCCCGCACGACTTCCCCTTCGACCCCGCCCACGGGTGCACTCTCGACGACCTGCTGGCCGTCCCCGCACCCTCGGCCCCCGCCGACTTCGACGAGTTCTGGCAGGAGCGGTACGCGGCCGCACGGAAGGTGGTCACGGACCCCGTGATCGGCCCCCTGGAGGAAGAGCGGGACGGGGTGCGGATCCACGGGGTGACGTACACGTCGGTAGGCGGCGCACGCATCGGCGGCTGGCTGGCCCTGCCCGCCGAGCTCCCCACCCCGAACGCCCCCGTGAGCGCCCTCACCCCAGCGGGAGTCCCCACCTCCGCGGACGCTCTCACCTTGGAGCGAGCCCGCGCCTCAGCGGGCGCCCTCACCTCAACGGGAGTCCTCACCTCCACGGACGCTCTCACCTCGGAGGGCGCCCGCGCCTCCGCGGATACCCCCGCCTCCGCGGAACACGGCTTCGTCATCGCCCACGGCTACGGCGGCCGCCAAGCCCCGGGCCCCGACATCCCGCTCCCGCTGCCCCGCTCGGCGGCGATCCTCCCCTGCGTACGAGGCATGGGTGCCCGCAGCGCGAGCCCCGCCATCCCCCCGGTCGCTGACTCCCACGTCCTGCACGGCATCGCATCCCGCGACACCTACGTCATCGGTGACTGTGCGGCCGACCTGTGGTGCGCCGCATCCGCCCTCCTCGAACTGGTCCCGGAGCTGGGCCCGGCCACGACACAGCCCCGCCTCGGATACCTGGGTGAAAGCTTCGGCGGTGGCCTCGGCGCCCTCGCCCTCCCCTGGGACGACCGCTTCGCCGCGGCCCAGCTGACCGTTCCCACTTTCGGCAACCACCCACTACGCCTCACGCTCCCCTGTGTGGGCAGCGGCGCATCGGTCCGGTCCCACCACCGTGGTCACCCCGAAGTCACCGAAGTGCTGCGGTACTTCGACGCGGCTACGGCAGCGACACGCCTCCGCATCCCGACCCTGGTCGCCCCCGCGCTCTTCGACCCGTCCGTACCGCCCCCTGGCCAGTTCGCCGTGCACAACGCACTACCGGTCACCATTCGCGAACTGCACGCGCTCCAGGCGGGCCACTTCGAGTACGAGGGCAAGGTGGCGGAGACCGAGCGCCTGACTGATGCCAAGTACCGTTTCTTCGCTGCCCAGTTGGGAGTGTCCCGCTAGCGCTCCCCGCAGCCGCAGCTGGCCCGACGCGCCACCGTCACCGGCAGCATCATCGACACCGGCTCGTCGTCACGCTCCTTGCCCAGGCGCCGCACGAGCAACTCGACGGCCTCCTCGCCCAGTCGGCGCATCGGCTGGCGCACGGTGGTCAGCGCGGGCCGCACCAGACGGCTCAGCGGAATCCCGTCGAACCCGGTGACCGCCACATCGTCCGGCACCCGCACCCCGCGCCGCTCCAGGGCGTGCAGCGCGCCCACGGCCATCTGGTCGTTGGCGAAGATCATGGCCTCCGGCAGGGTGCCGTCGCGCAGGTCGCCCTTCCCGCTCTCTCCGCCGTCCCCGCTCTCTCCGCCGTCCCCGCTCTTCCCGCCGGTCCGGTCCAGCAGGGCGTCTGTGGCGCGCTCGCCCTCTGCCTGGGTCATCATCTCCGTGCGCATATCGGGCTCTTCGTGGGCGGGGAGACCGGCGGCCCGGCACGCCTCCTGGTAGCCGCGGAACCGCGCCTCCGCGTCCGGTGATGTCCTGGCGCCGCCGATGAAGACGAGTCGCCGCAGGCCATGGTCCTCGATGAGGTGCCGGGTCAGCTCGCGCTGGCCGTCGGCATTGGCGACCTCGATGTGGTCGAGGTGGTCGAGCTCGTCGTTCTCGCGGGGTCCGGCGAGCATCACGATGGGCAGCCGCCGCGAGATGACGTCGAGGTCCTCGGTCGGCACGGTCCTCGCGAGGACGGCGAACCCGTCGACCCGCCCGGCGACCTTGGCGACCTGGCTCTCCGGGCCGCCCTTGAGGGAGGCGGCGATCAGCAGTGCGTACCCGTGCCGCCGCGCGGCCCGCTCCATGCCCCGGATGATCTGGTCGGAGTAGAGCATGAAGGCGTGGTCGTCGTCGGCGTCGGCCGCGGCGGCCTCGTTCTCCGTGTCCGGGTCCGAGTAGTCGGGGAAGCAGAGCCCGAGGACGCCCGTCGACCGACTGGCGAGCCCGCGAGCGTTTCCACTCGGTACATACCCGAGCTCCCGGGCCGCCGCGAGTACCCGTTCCCGGGTCGTCTCGCGGACCGAGTCCGGGTTGCGATAGACCCGCGACACCGTCGCGATGGAGACGCCTGACCGCTCGGCGACGTCGTACACCGTGGGGGTTGTGCTCACCCGACCGCCTGCTCGTTTCTCGTTCTGGAACCGGCCTGAACCGGATTGAAAGCGCATTCACAGTAGGCGCGCGCGGTCACCGTGGGCAAGGCAGGGTCCGTGGCGGGCGGCGGGCGGCGGGCGGCGGGCGGCGGGCGGCGGGCGGCGGGTGGCGGGCGGCGGGCGGGGCCGGGAGGGGAGCGCCGGGAACGTGGGGCTCAGCCCGCGAACTCCACCTCCGGGTACTTCCCCGAAGGGCCGTCGAGGAGGCGGTCGTCCTGCCCCCGCAGCCAGCGGTCGAAGAACGACCTCGCGTACGCCCGTTCTGCTGCCACCGCCCGGCTCGGGTCGACCGTGCCTATGTTCTCCTCGATGACCTTGCGGTCCACCCCGGCCTGCGGGAGCAGCGCGGCGAGGTCCGTGTACGTCTGATGCATCGAGCCGCGCAGGGTCAGATTCCGCTTCCAGCCGGTCGTGTGGGACCAGAACGCGCGCCACGACGGTTCCGTCGTGCGGTCGTTGCCCTGGCTGCCCATGAGGAGGAAGGGGCGGGTCAGGCCGTGCCGGGCCACCGGCGTCAGATGCGTGCCGTTCGGCTCGGGGTTGTTCTCCAGGGTGCCGTCCATGTTCATGCCTGCCTTGACCCGGCGGTCCTCGTACATCGTCTCGGCGGCCGCCATCCCGCCCGCCGACTGGCCGAACATGCCCACCCGCTTCTGGTCCACGACCCTGGACAGGCCGTGCGGCAGCGAGCCGAGGCGGTCCAGGACGAACTTCGAGTCGGCGACGCGGACGTCCAGGACCTTTCCCAGGAGCGCCGGCAGCGCGTCATTCTGCTGGGCCTCTTCCAGCGCCTTGCGGAGCGGGGTGTCGTCCTTGACCGAGCCGTCGGGGAACTGCACACCCGGGGCCTCATAGGTGTGGTCGATCGTCACCACCACATAGCCGTGGCTCGCCAGTTCCTCGACCGCCGAAGTGCCCCACGTACGCGGGTCATTGGCTCCTGACGCGTACAGCAGGACCGGTCGCCGGCCACCGCTCGTGTCGGCCGGGGCGCCCTCACGGGCGTGCGTACGCATGGCCGCGAAGTCGATCACGTCCTTGGGGATCCCGTGGGGCGATGTCGCGTTCCAGCGCTCTGCCGCGCCCGGCGTCATGTACGGAGCCAGGCGTTGTCCCGCCGCGTCCGACGGGCCGCCCGACTCCGTCGCCGCCGGATACCAGATGCTGATCATCAGCTCTCGGTACGGCACGGACTTCACCCACGGGTCGCGCCGTGAGGTGTCGACGAGACGCGTCGACACCGTGCCGATCCGGTGGGGTCCCGTGGGCGCGGGGAGTTTCGCCTCGCTGCCCGAGGGCCCCGCTTGGATCTGCGCCTGGATCTGCGCCTGGGCCTGCGCGGGGGCCGGGGCGGCCAGCAGCGTCGCCGCCAGACCGGCCGCCGCGAGGCCAAGGACCGAGCGTCGGGTCAGAGCCGAACGGGAAGCCGATTCAGCAGAGAAGCGAGATGCCGATTCAGCAGAGGAGCGAGATGCCGATTCAGCAGAGGAGCAAGATACCGAGTGAGTCACGGCCGAGGATGAGTCCATGCCTCAATGCTGATCTCGCCCCGCCCCCGTGACCATGGGGGAAATCTCGAGTCTTCGGCCTGGGGGATTACCCCCAGGCCCACGACAGCGCCCGCGCCCACGACCGCGCAGCGCTACTGCTCTCCCCGCCGCCGGATCTTGTTCCCGAGCCAGACCAGCGGATCGTACTTCCGGTCGACCGCCCGTTCCTTCAGGGGAATCAGGGCGTTGTCCGTGATCTTGATGCCCTCCGGGCACACCTCCGAACAGCACTTCGTGATGTTGCAGTAGCCGAGCCCGTGTTCGTCCTGGGCGGTCTTCTTGCGGTCGAGGCCGCTCTCCGCCGCCGCGTCCAGCGGGTGCATGTCCAGCTCAGCGACCCGCATGAGGAAGCGCGGACCGGCGAAGGCCGTCTTGTTCTCCTCGTGGTCGCGCACCACATGGCACGTGTCCTGGCACAGGAAGCACTCGATGCACTTGCGGAACTCCTGCGAGCGGTCCACGTCCGCCTGCTGCATGCGGTACTCGCCGGGACCGAGGTCCGCCGGTGGCACGAAGGCCGGTACTTCCCGCGCCTTCGTGTAGTTGAAGCCGACGTCCGTCACCAGGTCCCGCACGACGGGGAAGGCCCGCAGCGGTGTCACCGTGATGACGTCCTCGCGGCTGAACACCGACATCCGCGTCATGCACATGAGGCGCGGCCGTCCGTTGACCTCCGCCGAGCACGAACCGCACTTGCCCGCCTTGCAGTTCCAGCGCACCGCGAGATCGGGGGCCTGGGTCGCCTGCAGGCGGTGGATGATGTCGAGGACGACCTCGCCTTCGTTGACCTCGACCTTGAAGTCCTCCAGGTCGCCGCCATCGACGTCTCCGCGCCAGACCCGGAACCGCGCGTCGTACGACGTGCTCGAAGGACTCGGCGTAGTGGTACTCACTCGTAAAGCTCCTCTTCGGCCAGGTACTTGACCAGCTCTTCCTTCTCGAAGAGAGCAAGCAGGTCGGGACGGATGGGCTCGGTGGTGACCCGCACCAGATCGATCTGGCCGCGCACCGGGTCCGTGGCCGCCAACCCTCCGGAGGGGTCCGTGAGTTGGCAGAGCAGATTCACGCGGCGCCATTCGCGGTTCATGCCCGGATGGTCCTCGCGGGTGTGCCCGCCCCGGCTCTCCGTGCGCTCCAGGGCGGCCCGTGCCACGCACTCGCTGACCAGGAGCATGTTGCGCAGGTCGAGCGCGAGGTGCCAGCCGGGGTTGAACTGGCGGTGGCCCTCGACGCCGGCCCGCCGCGCCCGCACCCGCAGTTCCGCCAGCTTCTCCAGGGCCTGCTCCATCTCGCCCTCGCGGCGGATGATGCCGACCAGGTCGTTCATCGTCTGCTGGAGTTCCTGGTGAAGGGTGTAAGGATTCTCCGGCGTCGCCCCGTCCTCGGGGCCCTCCGCGCTGAACGGGCGCAACGCCTCGGCCGCGGCCGCGTCCACCTGAACCTCGTCGACCTGAGGCCTCGCGTCGGCCCCGGAGACACCGGCCCCGGACGCCCCGGCCCCGGAGAGCCCAGCCGCGTACCGCGCCGCGTGCAGTCCCGCGCGCCGCCCGAAGACGAGCAGGTCGGAGAGGGAGTTGCCGCCGAGGCGGTTGGAGCCGTGCATGCCGCCGGCGACCTCGCCCGACGCGTACAGACCCGGCACGCGCTGTGCCGCCGCCGTGTCCGACTCGACGGCGATGCCGCCCATCACGTAGTGGCAGGTCGGGCCGACCTCCATCGCCTCCGCCGTGATGTCGACGTCCGCGAGTTCCTTGAACTGGTGGTACATGGAGGGGAGTCGACGCCGGATGACCTCGGCGGGCATACGCGTCGACACGTCGAGGAAGACCCCGCCGTGCGGCGAGCCGCGGCCCGCCTTCACCTCGGAGTTGATCGCGCGCGCCACTTCGTCGCGCGGAAGGAGCTCCGGAGGCCGCCGGTTGTTGTCCGGATCCTCGTACCAGCGGTCGCCCTCGTCCTCCGACTGCGCGTACTTCTCCTTGAAGACGTCCGGTACGTAGTCGAACATGAACCGCTTGCCTTCGGAGTTGCGCAGTACCCCGCCGTCGCCGCGCACCGACTCGGTGACCAGGATGCCCTTCACCGAAGGCGGCCAGACCATCCCTGTCGGGTGGAACTGTACGAACTCCATGTTGAGCAGCGGCGCACCGGCGAGCAGCGCGAGCGCGTGGCCGTCGCCCGTGTACTCCCACGAGTTCGACGTCACCTTGAAGGACTTGCCGATGCCACCGGTCGCAAGGACCACGCTCGGGGCTTCGAGCACGAAGAAGCGGCCGGTCTCGCGGTCGTAGCAGAACGTGCCGCTGACCCGCTCGCCGTCCTTGAGGACGCGGGTGACCGTGCACTCCTGGAAGACCTTGAGGCGCGCTTCGTAGTCACCGAATTCGCGCTCGTCCTCCTGCTGGAGGGAGACGATCTTCTGCTGGAGCGTACGGATCAGTTCGAGGCCTGTGCGGTCTCCCACGTGCGCGAGGCGGGGGTATTCGTGCCCCCCGAAGTTGCGCTGGGAGATGCGGCCGTCCGCCGTGCGGTCGAACAGGGCGCCCCAGGTCTCCAGCTCCCAGACCCGATCGGGCGCCTCGCGCGCGTGCAGCTCGGCCATCCGCCACTGGTTGAGGAACTTGCCGCCGCGCAGGGTGTCGCGGAAGTGGACCTGCCAGTTGTCGCCGGAGTTCACGTTGCCCATGGAGGCCGCGATGCCGCCCTCGGCCATCACCGTATGTGCCTTGCCGAACAGGGACTTGCAGATCACGGCGGTACGCGCACCCTGCTCACGTGCCTCGATCGCGGCCCGAAGGCCCGCTCCTCCGGCTCCCACCACGACAACATCCCACTGCTGCCGCTCCACTTGAGACATCAGAACAACCTCGGATCGTCGAAGACGCCGGACGCGATCAGATACACGTAGAAGTCGGCGAGCGCCACGCTCACCAAGGAGGCCCAGGCGAGCAGCATGTGGCGTGCGTTCAGTTTTCCGATCCACTGCCACATGCGGTAGCGCACGGGATGCTTGGAGAAGTGCTTGAGCTTGCCGCCGACGATGTGCCGGCAGGAGTGGCAGGAGAGTGTGTACGCCCAGATCAGCGTGATGTTGACCAGGAAGACGAGTGTGCCGAGGCCCATGTGGCCCCACTCGTAGTGCTCATCGCGGAACGAGAGCACGGTGTCGTACGTGAGGATGCCCGCCACCGGAACCGCCGCGTAGAAGAAGTAGCGGTGGATGTTCTGCAGGATCAGCGGGAAGCGCGTCTCTCCGGAGTACTTCTTGTGCGGCTCGGCCACCGCGCAGGCGGGCGGCGAGGCCCAGAAGCCGCGGTAGTAGGCCTTGCGGTAGTAGTAGCAGGTCATCCGGAAGCCGAGCGGGAAGATCAGGATCAGCAGGGCGGGGGACAGGCCCCACCAGCTGCCGAAGATCTCCCAGTTGGGCCCCGACCGCATCGGCTCGCAGTTCTCCGCGAGGCACGGCGAGTAGAACGGTGAGACGTAGGGCGCCGCGTAGTAGTCCGCGTTCGCGAAGGCCCGCCACGTCGAGTAGACGATGAAGGCGAAGAGCCCGGCGGCGGTCGCGGCGGGCGCCAGCCACCATCGGTCGGTCCGTAGATGGGCAGCACTGATCGCGGCGCGCGTCGCCGCTCTCACGCCGCCGGGATCCTGACCGCTTTTCAGATGAGGTTCCGTGCCAGTGGCCAACGAGGCTCGACTCCTTTGTCGTCAGTTCGGTAGCCCTCGGATCGGCGGTGCTCGGGGCGGGCGCGGCGGTGCCTCAAGGGGCACGCCGGTCGCTCGCGCCGAGTCCCTCGTCGTCCGAGTCCGTCCACAGAGAGCTGTCGTACGGCGTATCGGGGATGGTGACCAGGTCGGGCCGCTTCTGTGGGGCGCCGCCGGGGTCCGCGGACGCGGCGCGAAGGAGCGCGACGCTCTCGCGCAAGTGGTCGGCGTCCGTGCGGACGCGGCGGACGTCGAGCCCGGGAAGACCACCCTGGGAACCCTCGCCGACCTGCTGCTCCAGCTTGCCGACGGTACGGACCAGGTCGTCGACGCAGCGCTGAACAGCCGTCAGATCATCCTGCAGAGCCATGACTTGCCCTCACTTCAGGGGTGCGGCGGCAACGTTCATGCGCCTGCGAGTGTCGCGCGTCACATCCCGGCTTGTGAAGGGATCTGCCGGGATTCCCGGCTCGCACGCGCTGAAATGCGCCGGGGAGTACGCCGCTGCCCCAGGCGTGCCTCGAGGCGCCCGTCGATGCCACCGTCACGCTGGGTCACGCCCGATCGGCCCTGGTTGGGCCGCACGAGTGGGATCCGGCGCCCCCACGCCGTGTCGCCCTGATGTGCCGGGACGTGTCCCCTTCAGTGGATGGATAGATGTGATCAGCTCCATATACCGCCAAACGTGATCAAACCCGGCCCCGGTCCTGGTAGCGGGCGGCCGGGCGAGCCCCGGAGGTACCCGCCATGACCCCAGACCGCGCCAGACTGAGATCTGCCGTGTTCCTCGCCACGGGCGTGCTGGCTCTGCCCGCCCTCGCCGCCTGCAGCTCTCAGGACGAGGCGGGCGCGCCGACCGCCGGTCAGGACGTCGCGCCCGCAGCCCGGGATCACGTCGCCGACGGCGGGACCATGAACTGGGCCGTCGACGCGATGCCGGAGACCCTCAACTCCTTTCAGTCGGACGCCGATTCGGGCACCTCGCGGATCGCGGGCGCGGTCCTGCCGTCGATGTTCCGCCTCGACGCGCAGGGCAGGGCGCAGCAGAACACCGACTTCCTGGAGTCCGCGGAGGTCGTCGAGCGCGAGCCCAAGCAGGTCGTGCTCTACAAGCTCAACCAGCAGGCGGTGTGGAGCGACGGCCGGGAGATCGGGGCCGATGACTTCGCGGCGCAGCAGCGTGCCCTGTCCGGGAAGGACAGCGCGTACTGGACGGCACGCAACGCGGGATACGACCGCATCGAGAAGATCGAGCGGGGCGCGAACAACCTGGAGGTGCGGGTCACCTTCAACAAGCCGTACGCGGACTGGCGTTCGCTGTTCTCGCCGCTGTATCCCAAGGAGGTCATGGGGACTCCTGACGCCTTCAACGACGGCGCTCGGCGCAAACTCAAGGTGAGCGCGGGCCCGTTCGCGGTGCAGGACTTCGACAGCAAGGCGGACGAGGTCACGCTGGTCCGCAACCCGCGCTGGTGGGGCAGGCCCGCCAAGCTCTCCCAGCTGGTCCTGCGCGAGGTGCCGCGCGAGCAGCGGTCCGCCGCGCTCGCATCGGGGAAGATCGACCTCGCCGAGATCGACGCCCCTGAGGCGCGGCGCATCACGAACGCTGCCCGTGACCGGGGCGCCCAGGGTCCGCTCTCCCACGGCCCCGAGGCCCGGCTGACCCCCGCCAAGGCGCTGCGCTCCTGGGCGGTCGCCAACGGCTCCGATGAGGATGCGGCCGACACCGAGCAGCAGGCCCGCGACAAGACGCACAAGGCGATCAAGAAGTACGCCACCGAGCAGACGGGCCTTCGCGGCTACGCCGTCCGCAAGTCCCTCGAACCGGCCTACACCCAGCTCGCCCTGAACGGCACCGAGGGCCCGCTCGCCGACGACCGGGTGCGGCGCGCGGTGGCCCGCGCCCTCGACCGCGAGGAGCTCGCCAAGGCGGTCCTCACGCCGCTCGGCCTGCCCGCCAAGCCGGTCGGCAGCCACCTGGCCCTCGCCGGGCAGCAGGCGTACGCGGACAACAGCGGGGCCCTGGGCGACCAGGACACCACCGAGGCGCGGGCGCTGCTCGCCGACGCGGGATGGACGCCGGGCGGTCCGGTGAAGGAGCCGAAGGGGAAGACGGCCGGGGGCGAGGCGGACGCCAAGAAGGCGAAGGCGGACTCCGGCTCCGGCTCTGACTCGGACTCCGGCTCCGGGGAGGACTCGGGCGACGACGGCACGTACATCGTCGGCGAGGACGACCAGAAGCCGGGCGACAGCAGCACCTCGGTGCTCGCGCCCGCTCCGGCGGCGGCGTACCAGCGGGTGGCGCTGACCCGCCAGGCCGCGTCCCTCACGGCTCACCGCGAGGCGGACAAGGAGAAGAAGAAGGACCCCGGCGGGCACGCCAAGCAGCACGCCGAGAAGCGCGCCGAGAAGCAGGCCATGAAGGGCGGTGCGCCGGGTGCGTACGCCCCCAAGGGCACCGCGGCGCCCGGTGCGGCGACCCCGGCGGCGGGCGGTCCCATGGCCAAGGACGGCAAGCCCCTCACTCTCCGCTTCGTCCTGCCGTCCGGTGAGGGCTCGGAGTCGCTACGGACCGTGGCCGACCGGATCTCGCGGATGCTGGAGAAGATCGGGATCCGCACGGAGGTGGCGAAGGTCGCCGACGAGAGCTACTTCAAGGACCACATCGCGTCCGGTCAGTACGACCTCGCCCTCTACTCATGGCCCGCGACGGCCTTCCCCGCCACGGACGCGCGCCCGATCTTCGCCAAGCCGGTGCCGGCCGCGGACGGGTCGCTGAACGTCGAGCAGAACTACACGCGGGTCGGTACGGACCACATCGACCAGCTGTTCGATCAGGCGCTGGGAGAGCTGGACGAGGACGAGAGCCGCGCCCTCGTAAAGAAGGCCGACGCCCGCATCTGGGCCGAGGCCGGTTCCATTCCCCTCTATCAGCGCCCCCAGCTGATGGCGGCCCGTACGAATCTCGCGAACGCGGGTGCCTTCGGCTTCCAGGTCCCGGACTACGAGGACATGGGCTTCCTGAAGCCGGGCGCGAAGCCCGCGGGCAAGTCCGCGGAAAAGTAGCTCCGCCGCAGGTCACACTCAGATTCAGCTCAACTCCCTTGCCCGCCGGCGCCTCCGGCGGGCAAGGTCGTTTCCACCCATTGACCTGCGTGTTCTTCTCCACCCCCACCCCCCTTCGAGCAGCGGCGGTACGTTCATGAAGCGCGCCCCGGCCGCCGCAAGTGCCACGGTTGCCGCAGCCGCGATGCTGTTCGCCGGCCTGACGGCGTGCACATCTGACGGCGCCGAGAAGCACCCCGCTCCCCATGCCTGCAAGGGCGGCACCTACTCCTGGTCCGACGTCCGGCAGAAGTCCACGCTGACCGGCCTCGCGAAGCCGGTGACGGTACAGCGGAAGGCCTCCTCCTACACGGCGGATATAGACCCCCTGAAGGGCGCCCGCCGTACGGTCACCTTCACCACCCTGTCCGAGGGCCTCGAGGCGAAGACGGCGATCACGTCGCTCGGCAAGCACATCGGGAGCCGGCAGCCGCTCGCCCCGCTCGGCGAGGAGATCGGCGACAAGCCGCTCACCATCGAGGACGCCTCGGGCGACATGCGCCCCGGCGCCTACTTCGCCTGGTCGTACGCGGATGTCGTCGAGGCGAATTTCGCGTACCGATGCGGTGACGCGGACCCCGCGCGCGGGCACATCGTGACCTGGAGCGGTACGGGGATCAGTTACCTGCCCTGCTTCCGGCGGAACGGTGACGCCGACGCCGCCTCCCTCGCCGCGGCCCTGAAGAGCTGCCCCAGGGGCTCACCAGCGGCGGATAAGCCGTAAAAAGCCCTGGTCAGGCCCCTCGGCAGGGCCCCGCGGAGGTCACCTCCGCGTATGGGCCGTAGACTGGGGTGAGGCCGTGGCGTGTTGTTTGCCCGGCAGGGCACGCGTACCGGACCGTACGCGCCGCCGTCCACTCTTCCCGGGAGAAGCGCAGCTCGTATGCCCACGCGCCATGACATTCGTAATGTTGCCATCGTCGCCCACGTCGACCACGGCAAGACCACCCTGGTCGACGCCATGCTCAAGCAGGCCGGCTCCTTCGCCGCGCACGCAGCCGAGTCCCTCGACGACCGCATGATGGACTCGAACGACCTGGAGCGTGAGAAGGGCATCACGATCCTGGCCAAGAACACGGCCGTCAAGTACCACCCCAAGGATGGCGGAGACGTCATCACCATCAACATCATCGACACCCCCGGCCACGCCGACTTCGGTGGTGAGGTCGAGCGCGGCCTGTCGATGGTGGACGCGGTCGTCCTCCTCGTGGACGCCTCTGAGGGCCCGCTGCCCCAGACCCGCTTCGTGCTCCGCAAGGCGCTGTCCGCCAAGATGCCGGTCATCCTGTGCATCAACAAGACGGACCGTCCCGACTCGCGCATCGCCGAGGTCGTCGACGAGACGTACGACCTCTTCCTGGACCTCGACGCGGACGAGGACCAGATCGAGTTCCCGATCGTCTACGCCTGCGCCCGTGACGGCGTCGCCTCGCTGACGAAGCCGCAGGACGGCACCGTCCCGGCCGACAGCGACAGCCTGGAGCCGTTCTTCTCCGCGATCCTGGACACCGTCCCGGCTCCGGAGTACGACGAGGACGCCCCGCTCCAGGCTCACGTCACGAACCTGGACGCCGACAACTTCCTCGGCCGTATCGCCCTCTGCCGTGTCGAGCAGGGCGAGCTGCGCAAGGGCCAGACCGTCACGTGGATCAAGCGCGACGGGTCGCAGTCCAACGTCCGCATCACCGAGCTGATGATGACGGAGGCGCTCACGCGCAAGCCCGCCGAGAAGGCGGGCCCGGGTGACATCTGCGCCATCGCCGGTATCCCGGAGATCATGATCGGTGAGACCCTCGCCGACCCCGAGAACCCGATCGCGCTCCCGCTGATCACGGTGGACGAGCCGGCGATCTCCATGACCATCGGCACCAACACCTCGCCGCTCGTCGGCAAGGGCGGCAAGGGCCACAAGGTCACCGCCCGCCAGGTGAAGGACCGTCTGGACAAGGAGCTCATCGGTAACGTGAGCCTCCGGGTTCTCGACACCGAGCGCCCCGACGCCTGGGAGGTCCAGGGCCGTGGTGAGCTCGCGCTCGCCATCCTGGTCGAGCAGATGCGCCGCGAGGGCTTCGAGCTGACCGTCGGCAAGCCCGAGGTCGTCACCAAGCAGATCGACGGCAAGACGTACGAGCCGATCGAGCGCATGACGATCGACTCGCCCGAGGAGCACCTCGGCGCCATCACGCAGCTGATGGCGACCCGCAAGGGCCGCATGGAGACGATGACCAACCACGGTTCCGGCTGGATCCGTATGGAGTGGATCGTTCCGTCGCGTGGCCTGATCGGCTTCCGTACGGAGTTCCTGACCCAGACCCGCGGCACCGGCATCGCGCACTCGATCTTCGAGGGTCACGAGCCGTGGTTCGGCGACCTGCGCACCCGTCACAACGGCTCCCTTGTCGCGGACCGCGCGGGCACGGTCACGCCGTTCGCGATGGTCAACCTCCAGGAGCGCGGTGTCATCTTCACCGAGGCCACCACCGAGGTGTACGAGGGCATGATCGTCGGTGAGAACTCGCGTGCCGACGACATGGACGTGAACATCACCAAGGAGAAGAAGCTCACCAACATGCGTGCGGCTTCCGCGGACACGACCGAGAACGTCGTGCCCGCCCGCAAGCTGTCGCTCGAGCAGTCCCTGGAGTTCTGCCGCGACGACGAGTGCATCGAGGTGACCCCGGAGACCGTGCGTATCCGCAAGGTCGTCCTGGACGCCAAGCAGCGTGGCCGCTCCGCCTCGCGCGCCAAGCACGGCTAAGGCAGGGGCAAAGGGCAAAGCCCGGCTAAATCTTTCGCCGGGCTCTCCACAGCACAACTGCCGTCGACGTTCGGCGAATTCGGCATCTGAGGCCGGTTTCCGCCCCTCCCTCCGGGAGAGGCGGGGGCCGGCCTCTCCCGCGTCTACGGGGGTTACCCCCTTGCGCGGCCCTCAGCGGCACTACGCTGGCCCAGATCTCCCGGGGTGACGGTTCTCCACCGTCGCGACTCTCCGCGCATCTACGCGCGTCCACAGAGCCGCCCCCGAAGGCGTCGCGAGTCGTCTCCGGCGCGCGCCTCCGCAACCTGTTTTTCTGGACCATCTGTCCGGAATGCGGACACCGTTGACCGTTAGATGTGTAACACGTCCGTTTCGCAACCATCTATCTCGGATCGGTTTGTCCGGATTTTGGAAGATGTACGCACCAGGTGTGATTGAACCGAGACCAAAAGAGTGTGGTCGGGCGGTACCTCATGGCTAATAGTTGACCGCGTATAGCTCGGGTCAATGGGTCACGCGCTGTGGGGAGCGCCGACTCACGAGCACACTGGGGTACTTGATCTACGCGCCGTCAGGGGTGTCGGCGCGGATTCCCGTACCCCCTCTTGTAGTGAACCAGTGGACTCATGAGGAGGAACCCCATGCGTGGTGCCAAGAGCGCCAAGTGGGTCGCGATAGCGGGTGTCGTGGCGCTGACGGCAACGGCCTGCGGCGGCGGCAGCGACAGCGGCAACAGCGGCAAGGTCGACCCCAAGGGGATCGTCAGTTACGCCAACGGTGAGCCGCAGAACGCCCTGCAGCCCGCCAACACCATGGAGGCGTACGGCAGCGTCGTCATCGACTCGCTCTTCACGGGCCTGGTCCACTACGACAAGCAGGGCAACATCACCTACGAGAACGCCGAGTCGGTCACCCCCGACAAGGCGAACAAGGTGTGGACCGTCAAGCTGAAGCCGGGCTGGAAGTTCCACAATGGTGAGGCTGTCACCGCCAAGTCGTACGTCAACGCCTGGAACTGGGCGGCCGACCCGGCCAACGGTCAGCAGAACAGTGCCTGGTACCGCGACATCGTCGGTTACGACAAGGTCCACCCCGAGAAGGGGAAGGCCAAGTCGAAGGCGATGGAGGGCCTGAAGGTCGTCGACGACAACACCTTCACCATCACGCTGAACACGGGCATCCCGTACTACGCGTACAAGCTCGTCTACTCGCCCTTCTTCCCGATGCCCTCGGCAGCGCTGAAGGACCCGAAGAAGTACGGCGAGGCGCCGGTCGGCAACGGCCCCTACAAGTTCAAGAGCTGGGACCACAAGAAGTCGGTCCAGGTGACCGCGTGGTCCGGCTACAAGGGCGCCAGCAAGCCGAAGAACGGCGGCGTCAACTTCAAGGCGTACACGACGCCGCAGGCCGCGTACAACGACCTGCGCTCGGACAACGTCGACTCGATGCCGATCATCCCGGACAGCGAGCTCGCGAACTTCAAGCAGGACTTCGGCGACCGCGCCATCGAGCAGGACTTCTCGGCGATCAACACGGTCAACCCGGCGTTCTACAGCAAGACGTTCAAGGACATCGACGTCAAGGTCATCCAGGGCCTGTCGATGGCCATTGACCGCGACACCATCGCGAAGACCACCTTCGCCGGTACGCGTGAGTCCGCCACCGGCTGGGTCGCCAAGGGCGTCAAGGGCTACCAGGACGACGCCTGTGGCGAGTTCTGCAAGTTCGACGCCAAGAAGGCCAAGCAGTACATCAAGGACGGCGGCGGCGTCCCCGGCAACAAGATCTCCATCCAGTACAACGCTGACCAGCCGCACAAGGGCTGGGTCACGGCGGTGTGCAACAGCATCACCAAGTCGACCGGCGTGGCATGCGTCGGCGACCCGAAGACCGACTTCCAGGCCGACACCGAGGTGCGGGACAAGAAGCAGGTCAAGGCGATGTACCGGTCGGGCTGGGTGCTCGACTACCCGTTCAACGGCAACTTCCTCGCCGACCTCTACGGGACCGGCGTCGACGGCAACAAGGGTGGCTTCTCGGACAAGAAGTTCGACGAGCTGACCAAGAAGGCCGATGCGGCCAAGACCGTCGACGAGTCCGCGGAGCTCTACCAGGCCGCTGAGAAGCGCTTGGCCGAGACCTTCCCGGGTATCCCGCTCTGGTACAACAAGGTGCTCTCCGCGTCCTCCAAGAACGTGAAGAACGTCAAGTTCGACCAGGCCGGAGACCCTGTCCTCACCGACATTCAGGTCTTCGAGAAGTAGGCGTCGGAGCCCAGTTCC
>NZ_JBHTSF010000060.1:0-52521 GCF_042795295.1 Streptomyces sp. NPDC056486 | reverse complement strand
GTCAGTTCAGTTCGTACTCGGCGTTCTCTCAGTCGCTCTGCGGCGGGTTCTCCTCCACCAGCGCCGTCTGCACCAGGCGCTCCTTGCGGCGGGCGATGTGCAGAGCACGGCCGGGGGGAAGGTTGCGGGGCTTGGCATTGCCGAAGAGGCGGCCTTCGGTGGGCGGGCAGGACAGCAGGACCGCCGGGTTGTTGGACTCGTCCAGGCGACGCATGAGGCCGTCGCTGAGCCCCCTTCCCGCGCCCATGGCGCTGCGGGCGACGACGAGATGGAGACCCGTCTCGAAGCCCAGCGTCAGATGCTCGAAGAGCGGCTCGAAGGGGCTCTGGAAGGAGGTGCCGGAGACCATGTCGTAGTCGTCGACCAGGACGAAGAGGCGAGGCCCTGTCCACCAGTCGCACTTGCGCATGCGGCCAGGGGCGATGTCGGCGCCGGGGATGCGGGACTTCATCGCGCGGGCCGCGCCCTCGATGGTCTCCTTGAGGTTGTCCAGGGAGATCACATGCCCGATGCGGTACTCCTCGGGGATGGCGTCCACCAGGGTGCGGCGGTAGTCCACCACGATGATCTTCGCCTCGCTGGGCGTGTAGCGGGTGGTGATGCCCTGGGTGATGCGGCGCAGCATGTTGGTCTTGCCGCTCTCGGTGTCGCCGACCACGATCAGGTGCGGGGTGCGGCTGAAGTCGTGCCAGACCGGTTCCAGGGCGTCCTGGTCGATGCCGAGCGGCAGGCGCATGCCACCGCCCTCGGTGGCCTCGGGCGCGGGGAGTTCGGCGAGCGGCAGCCGGTGCGGCAGCATCCGTACCTGTGGCGCGGACTCGCCCGACCAGTGCCGGGCGACCTCGGCGACCAGATGGCCGACGCCGTCACCGAGATCCTCCAGGGAGCCGCTCCCGTCGATGCGGGGCAGACCCGCCAGGAAGTGCATCTTGCTGTCGGCGGTGATGCCGCGGCCACCGCTGCGCGGCACCGAGCGGGCCTTGCGGGTGTCGATCTCGGAGTCCATCGGGTCACCCATCCGCAGTTCGAGGCGGGTGGCGGCCTGGTCACGGACCTGGGCCGAAAGCTCCACCCAGCGGGTGGTGGTGATGAGCAGGTGGATGCCGTAGTTGAGGCCACGGGCGGCGAGTTCGTTGAACTTCGGGATGAGTTGGTCGTAGTCCTGACGGACCGTGGACCAGCCGTCGATCACCATGAACACATCGCCGAAGGGCTCGTCGGGGAACTCCCCGGCGGCCCGGCGCCGACGGTAGGACTGCATGGAGTCGAGGGTGTGGTCGACGAAGAACTGCTCACGGCGGGCGAGCAGTGTCATCACCTCGGCGACGGCCCGGTGCACCCGCTCCGGGTTGAGCCGCGCCGCGACACCGCCGACGTGCGGGAGCCCGGCCAGCTGCGAGAGCCCGCCGCCGCCGAAGTCGAGGCAGTAGAACTGGATCTCGGCGGGGGTGTGGGTGAGGGCGAGAGCGCTGATCAGGGTACGGGCGAGGGTGGACTTGCCGCTCTGTGAACCGCCCGCGATGGCGACATGGCCGCCGGCGCCGGAGAGGTCCACGACCAGCGGGTCGCGGCGCTGGTCGAAGGGCTTGTCCACCAGGCCGACAGGCACCCGCAGCTTGCCGGTGCCTGACCAGCCTTCGGCGCTGAGGCCGCGCCCGGGAACGGGAGCGACGCCGGGCAGCAGGGCGTCAAGGGACGAGGGTTCCTTCAGCGGCGGCAGCCACACCTGATGGGCGGCAGGGCCTGCGTCGCGCAGCCTGTCGAGGGCCACGTCGAGCAGGGTCTCCTCGGGGCCGCTCGGCTCGGTCTCCGGCTCCGGTTCGGGCGCGGCCTCCAGGGTGCGTGGTACCACCCAGCCACTGGTCCACGGCACCACCTGGCTGGCAACCCGGGCCTGTACCACCGCGCCGGTGCGGCGCGCATAGGTGCCGGAGGAGTAGGCGGCGCGGAACCGGGTCAGGGCCTCCACACCGGACTTCAGGAAGCCGCTGCCGGGCTGGGCCGGCAACTGGTAGGCGTCCGGCACACCGAGGACACCCCGGCTCTCCATGGCCGAGAAGGTGCGCAGACCGACGCGGTAGGAGAGGTGGCTCTCCAGCTGGTGCATGCGGCCCTCGTCCAGGCGCTGCGATGCGAGCAGCAGGTGCACGCCGAGCGAACGGCCGAGGCGGCCGATCATCACGAACAGGTCCATGAACTCCCGGTGCGCGGAGAGGAGCTCACTGAACTCGTCGACCACCACGAAGAGGCTGGGCAGCGGGGTGAGATCGGACCCGGCGGCGCGGGCCCGCTCGTACTCCAGGGCGGAGGTGTAGTTGCCCGCCGAGCGCAGCAGCTCCTGGCGGCGCATGAGCTCGCCGTGCAGGGCGTCCTGCATGCGCTCCACCAGAGCGACCTCGTCGGCGAGGTTGGTGATGACGGCGGAGGTGTGGGGGAGTTCCTCCAGGCCCAGGAAGGTGGCGCCGCCCTTGAAGTCGACCAGGATGAAGTTGAGGGTCTCGGAGGAGTTGGTCAGGGCGAGGCCAAGGACGAGCGTCCGCAGGAGTTCGCTCTTGCCGGAGCCGGTGGCGCCGATGAGCATGCCGTGCGGGCCCATGCCTCCCTGTGCGGACTCCTTGATGTCGAGTTCCACCGGGCGCCCGTCCACACCGACCGCGATCGGCACCCGCAGCCGGGCGGAGCCGGTGTTGCGGTCGAAGAGAGTCTGCGGGTCGTGCCGGTGCAGGTCGGGGATGCCGAGCAGGGTGGTCAGCTCGACGTCGCTGTCCAGCGGCTGCGCGATGTCGCTGCCCAGGCTGATCCGGCGGCTCGTGAGCAGCCGGGCCAGTGACTCGGCGCCGTGCGGGCCGAGCCGGTCGGGCCGGCCGAGCGGCACGGAGCGCTCCTTGCGGCTGCGGTCGGTGCGCACCAGGCTCACCTGGTCGGGCCCGGCGGTCAGCCTCAGCGTGTTGCGGCCGGGACGCCAGCGCAGTGCCCCGGAGACGTCCAGGACCAGGGCGTTGCGGTAGCCGTGCCCCTCCCAGCGGTGGCCCTCGGGGACGGTGACGCCGTCAAGGACGACGATCGTGTAGGGCTCGTCACGGCCGGGACGGGCGTCCGGGTCGAAGCCGGGGCGCTCGGCGAACTCCGCGCCGAGCAGATCGTCGAGCTCGGTGAGGTCGGCGGTGATCCGGCGGACCTGGCCCGCGCCGTCCTCCTCGTACGGGTGCAGCGCGTGCGGCAGCCACTTGGCCCACTCCCAGTCGGGCCGCCGCTCGTCGCTGACGCAGAAGGCGATCCACAGCTCCTCGGGCGCGTGGAACACCGCGAGCTGGCCGAGCATGGCGCGGACCAGGGCGCGTACCGCTTCGGTGTCGGCTTCGGAGGTTTCGGTGCCAGATTCTTCGTCGGCGCGGAGCAGGACCCTGGCGGAGGAGCGCAGGTAGAGGCCGAGGGGCTGTCCGGGGATCGTGGAGTAGGCGCGGATGAAGCGGCGCAGGGCGTGCGCGCAGAGGGGTTCGAGGTCCTCCACCGGGTGGGTGGAAACCGGGTTCAGTTCGAGCGCGAGCTGCTGTTCGCCGACCGCAATACGGATCTCGCCGAAGTCCTCGTCGGCGGGGCGGCGTTCCCACAGCCGTGAGGTGCGGGCCAGTGAGCGCAGCGAGCCGGGCTCAGGGTGGCGCCAGGCGAGAGCCCTCTGCTGCTCTGTGATGGTGACCCGGACCCGCTTGCGGGTCTGCGCCAAGTAACGGAGGTAGTCGCGGCGTTCGCCCTTCAGGCGCTGCTTGCGCTCGCTGGACTTGCGCATGATCTGACCGAGCAGCATGGCACCGGCGGAGAGCGCCATGACGCCCATCGCCAGATACATGAAGACGCCGTTCCCACCGCCGGGGCGAAGGAACATCAGCATCATCGACACCGACATGAGCGCCATCGGCAAATAGGTCCATATAGCCGAGGTGTCCGGAACCGTCTCGGCAAGGACCGGCGGCTCCTGAAGGGTCAATTGCCCTTCGGGCATCTCCGGTCCGCGTCTGCGGGCCGGCCGGCGAAACAGCACCACACTCAAGGAACAGAACCTCCGGTTTCACTGACTTTACGGCCCACAGCGAATACCGGGGCACTCGGGGAAAGACCCGCACCGCGTTGATTCTCCGGGTCCCGCGTGACGCGGTGAACACCGGGTGAAAGATTCGGGTGGATAGCGGGGGAACGGGCAACTCCCCTGATGGACAACTCTCTGCCGGACAATGGAGCCGGTCCGCAGTACGACCCGGTGGGTGTAGGCAGTAGTCTGCATTCACGGAACGCGACCTGTCCACGCGGGGCGGTGTTCGCGGTTGGCGCGGACACAATTCCCCGGCCCGGCACCCCCGTTCCTGGCCGCGTGCGTCTTCCGTACTATTCGCACGTCCCCACTCCCTTCGCACGTCCCCACTCCCGGGGAAGTCCTTCCAGACAAAGCCCCCACGGAAGACGAGAGTTCAGCTGATGACCGACAGTGCGGTGGCCGAACTGTGCCGCCTGACCGTACGTGCGCCGAGCGTGTCCGTCGATCTGGCCGTGCCCGCCGACGTGCCGGTCGCCGATCTCCTGCCCACGCTGTTGCGCTACATCGGCGAGGAAGTCGAGGAGGCCGGCCTCGACCACGCCGGCTGGGTGCTCCAGCAACTCGGTGACGCCCCGCTCGACGAGGAGACCACCCTGGCCCGCGCCGGGCTCGCCGACGGCGCCGTGCTCTACCTGCGTCCGCACACCGAGGCGCTGCCCGAGGCGCGGCTCGACGACCTGGTGGACGGGATAGCCGACACCGCGGGCCGCCGGCTGCACACCTGGCACCCCGGAGCGGCCCGCGGACTCCTGGTGGGCACCGCGGTGGCGACCGTGGTGGTCGCCCTCGTGCTGGTGCTCTGGCCCGGGGTGAGTGACTCAGGCTCCCTCAGGGCCGTCTGCGCGGCCGTGGCCGGGCTGCTGATGCTCGCGGGCGCGGGTTCCGCCAGCCGCGCGGTCGGCGACCGGCTCTCCGCGAACGCGCTCGGCCTCCTTGTCGCGCCCTGCCTGGCCCTGGCCGGCTGGCTGCTGCCCGGCGGCGAGATGAGCGGCCCGGACGCGGTGAAGGTCGCGGGGGCGCGGCTGCTCGCCGCGGGTGCTGCCGGTGCGGGCGGCGCGGTCCTCGCGCTCGCCGCCACCGCGGTCGGCGCCCCGGCCCTCCTGGCCACCGCCCTCGTCTCGGTGGCGACCGCGATCGCCGGAGCCCTGATGGGGTACACCGGCATGGGCGCCTCGGCCTCGGTGGCACTGGTGGCGGCGGTGGTCACGCTCGCCGCCAGTGCGGTGGCACCCTTCGCCTTCAAGCTGGCAGGCCTGCGGCTGCCCGCGCTGCCGTCCACCGCCGCCCAGCTCCAGGAGGGCATCGAGCCCTACGCGGGCGACGAAGTCGCCGAGCGCACCGAGTTGGCCGGACGCTGGGTCACCGCGCTCTTCGCCGCCACCGGCACCATCGCCGCCGCTGCCCTGGTCGTCCTCACCCAGCACCCGAGCCTGCCCGAGGTGCTTGCCTCCCTCGTGCTGAGCCTGCTGCTTCTCCTGCACTGCCGCGGCCTTGTCCACATCGGGCAGCGGCTGACCCTGACCGTTCCCGGCGTCTGGGGGCTGCTGCTGCTCGCCCGCGCCTGGGCGGTGGACAGCGACGGCACCGGCCGCCTGGTGGTCTTCGCGGTGCTGTTCGCCGCGGCTGCCGGACTCGTGGTCGCCGCCTGGATCGTGCCAGGCCGCCGGGTGCTGCCGTACTGGGGCCGTGCGGGGGAACTCGCGCACACCCTCTTCGCCGTGGCGCTGCTGCCGCTCAGCCTCTGGGTCGCGGGGCTCTTCGGCTGGTTGCGCGGCCTGTTCGGCTGAGCACACCCGCACACCGGGACAGGGAGCCCGTGCAGCGGGGCAGAGAGCCCGCGCACCGGGACACGGAGAAGGAGTCGTAGGAGAGGCCGTGCAGTCCAAACGAGACCAGGTACACGCCCACAGTTTCATGATGGGCAGGCTCAGTTCGGGCCTGCTGACGGCCGATCCGGACGCCCCGGAGAGCCCGCTCGGACGCACCACACGCGGGGTGATCTTCGGCATCCTCGTGACCGTCCTGGTCGGCGCGATCGCCACTGTCTACGGCCTGCTGCGCCCCGGCGGTAACGACAGCTGGCGCGACGGCAAGCACCTGGTGGTGAACAGCGACACCGGCGCCCGCTACCTGTGGACCGACACCGACGGCACCCTGCACCCGGTGCGCAACTACGCGTCGGCGCGGCTGATCGGAGGCTCCGACCTGGCGGCCGTCGACGTCCGTACCGCCTCTCTGGAGGGCGTCCCGGTGGGCACCGCGGTCGGCATCCCCGGTGCTCCGGACACCGTGCCGGGGCCCGGCCAACTCGATGGCGGCGCCTGGCACATGTGCGTCACCGGGCCGGGCGGGGCGCTCCCCGACACCTCCGGTGCCGTGGCGGACACCGGGGTGAACAAGCCTGGGGCCACCAGCGTCGTGGCCGGGGCACCGCTGAACTCCAGTGACGTCGGCAGTGACCGCGGAGTGCTCGTACGCGGCCCGGACGGTACTGAGTACCTGGTGTGGCGGGGGAGCAGGCTGGCCCTCGACCGCGCGTCCGACGCCCGCAACGCGCTCGGTTACGGCTCCAAGCATCCGATGCCGGTCTCTGCGGCCTTCCTCGACGCGCTGGCGCCGGGACCGGCCCTGGCTCCGCCGAAGGTACCGGGCCGCGGCGAGGTGGGCCCCGAACTCGGGGGCGAGGCCAGCCGGATCGGCCAGCTGTTCAAGGTCAGCGTGCCCGGCGGCGACAGTACCTACTACCTCCTTCGCAAGGACGGCACGGTGCCGCTGACCCGGCTCGGCGCCGCTCTGGCGCTCGGCGACCCGGCCACCCAGAAGGACGCCTACCAGGGGGAGTCGCCCGAGGTGCGCACGGTCGGTGCGGCGGTGCTGCGCGAACACCGGGCGAAGAATCCGGGCCCCGTCGCGTCCGCGGAACTGCCGGACGCGCCGCCGACCCCGCAGTCCGCGACGCGCGGCACCGCGCTCTGCGCGCAGGTGGACGGCGGCGAGGGCGGCGCCCGGATCCGGTCGGTGCTCGTGCCGCTGTCCCGACTCGCCCCGGTCGCGGTGTCCGAGGGCACCGCCCAGCCGCTGAGCCCGGCCTGCGTCCCCACGAACGCCACGATCGTGCGACCCGGCCACGGGGCCCTGGTCAGGGCGCTGCACGCGAGCGGCGCCGCCCATGCGGGAACCACCTACCTGGTCGCGGAGAACGGCGTGAAGTACCGCCTCTCGGCCAAGGAATCGCTGGCCGCACTCGGGTACACGGACGCGGACATCGGCTCGGTCCCGGCACCGCTGCTCGCGGCCCTGCCGACCGGCGCGGACCTGGACCCGGCCGCCGCGTCCGGCGCCGCCGAGCCCAAGGTCACGGCTCCGGCGTGCGGCAGCGCCGACCGGACGAAGAAGAAGAGCGGCGAGAACGATGACGCGAACAAGACGGCTACCGCATCCGGCAGTTGACACACCATACGGATTCGGGCAAGGCGTACATAGCGCGTCGAAGAAAGGGAAAGGGGACGATCGGCGGGGAAAGTCCGCCCCGATCCGACTCATGTAGTGTGAATCTAGTGAAGACATCGGCGTCTTCACGGCACCGGATGCGCACGCGCGAAGCTCAGCAGAAGCTCAGATTTTCCAGGGGGACGGCTTCGCCGACGGAATTCCGGGCCAAGGCCGGAAGCAGGGCTTTCTCCATGCCCGTTCGGTCTCTTCGCATGCCCGCCTTCCGCCCGTTTCGCGATCCGCGGAGCCGAACTCCACATCGCGCCCGCCCGATCGGCCGACGCGTGTGTTCATCCCGCTGCAATCTTGCAACAACTCCGTTGTCATGGAACTGAATTCCGCTGGTCGGCCGATGCTCAGATCTTCCCCAGTCGCGTTGCGCAAAACACTGAGTTCTCTCTAGCCTCTGCGAGGAACGGTGCGATGAACGCGCCTGAACGAAAGGAGCGTGACATGGCGGACAGCGGCGCAAGGAAAGCGGATTATGCCAAGGGCTTGGGAGGAGTCTCCTCCCTGGAGTCGGCCCGGGGTCAGGTCGAGAAGGTCCAGAACAACGTCGCCGAGATCGCCGCGCGTTCGGGCGTCGGCGGTGACGAGGGCCAGGCCCTCCTGAAGCTCTTCCGCAGCTGGAACACCGAGGCGCAGAAGGTCGTCGTCCAGATCAGCACGATGGTCGACGCGCTCCAGGACAACGTGACCTCCGCCAACCGCCTGGCGAAGGAGAACCAGGACCTCACCGAGGTTCTGAACAGCAAGACCAGCCAAGGTGTCTTCGAAGCACTGAGCTGACCCCCACCGCGGCACCGGCCCCTTCTGTGAGGCCGGACTTCGTGAGCTTCCCGGGCCTTGAGCCCGGACTTCGAGAGGAGACGTCATGGCCGACGGCATCATCGACCTGCAATACCCCAAGGTCCAGCAAGCCATCGAGGAGTTGATGGAGCAGACCCAGCTGATCATCACGACCCTCAACAACCTGGAGGACGAGCTGAAGCCTCTCGTCGCCTCCTGGGAGGGTGCGGACCAGGAGAAGTACCGTGAGGTCCAGGCGGAGTGGGACCAGGCCACCAAGAACATGGCCCGGCTCCTCGGTGACAACGGTGAGCTGATCCAGTCCATCCACGACAACCACTCCCGTGACGAGCGCAAGAGCGCCGACAACTGGGGCGGTGTGCGGGCCCGCTAGGCCCAGCTTCACCCACCGGTCCGGCGGGCGCCCGTACGCACGGCGCCCGCCGGATCATCCCGAACCCCCGATCGGCACCGAGCAGCAGGAGAGCGTCCCATGGCTGGTGAGAAAGCTGACGTCAAGCACTTCAATCTCAAGGAGATGGAGAACTTCCGCGACAACGAGGTACAGGCGGTGCACAACCGCGCGAAGACGCACCGCTCGGACGGCTCGAAGGCCGGCGTCCGCACGCTCGAAGAGCGCATCGACCAAAAGACCACCGACGACAACCTCGATCAGAGCAAGCAGTTTCTGCGCATGGGCAAGATGCTCACGGAACCCCTGGTCTCGGGGCCGAAGCTGCTCAAGGGCATCACCGACGCGGCCACGGCCGTCGACAAACTGCTCGGTGACCAGATCGATCTTTTCAAGGAGTTGAAAGAGGCGCTCACCGACACCATCGACGAGGCGAACAAGACCAAGGACAAGAACCTGGAGGCGATCGACGCGAAGACGCTGCTCCAGAGCTTCGAAGACGTCGACACGCTCACCGCCGGCAGCAGTGGTGGCACCGACAGCTCGGACGACTGAGTCTCCTGAGTTCGTGCCGCGCGCAGGCCGGGGCCACGGCCGCCCGGCGAGCCCGCGTGAGAAACATCCGGCCGGACACCCCCACGAGGACGGGGTGCGTCGGCACGGACGACAACAGACCAGAGAGGGCGCCCGGTGGCGGAAGACACAGGCATTGACGGCAAGCACGACGATTACCTCGGCTATGGTGCCGACGCCAAAGATGTGCCGGGCGACACGTGGGGCGACCTGGTCGCCCACATCACCGGCTATCCGGTGCCGAAACGCGCCGTGCTCTTCGACACGCTCCGCTCCGACAAGGGCGGCAAGCTCTTCCGGATGGACTTCCAGGAGAAGAGCATCAAGGACGCCGTCGAGGACTCCACCGGCTTCGCGATGAACTCGGACGACGACTACGACATCTGGTTCTTCGACAAAGACAAGACGATGAGTGTCAAGCAGGCCCGGATCGTCTTCGAGGGCCGCGTGAAGTCCGGTGACGAGGTCATCTTCGCCTCTGCGGACTCCGACAACGTGAACGACGCAAGTGTCCGGTCGGGTGGCGAGTTCACGGACTACAACGACGACAAGATGGACAGTCGGCCACTCGCCCAATACATGAGCGGACCGCGGGCGGCGCTCATGGCTCTGCTGGAGGGCAATACGCAGGGCACCGACTTCAGCGGGGCGTCCGTTTCGCACAACGACGCCGTGGTCCTGAAGTCCTTCGACGACACCGGGGAGTCCTTCGACTATGCCGCGAAGTTCTTCAAGGACCAAGCGCCGATCCTGAAGGAGTGGGAGGACCGCTTCGGCGCGGACGACGCGAGCTGGAAGGGCGAGGCGGCGGACGTCTTCCGCAGCCTGCTCGAGAAGATCCGCGAGAACTACGACAACTACGTCGAGACCTTCAACTCCGCCGTCGGCGGCGGCAGCGGGACCAGCACCGACGGCACGGTGTACTCACGCGCGCTCGCGCTGGGCCGTACGTACCTGGAGGACGCTGCGAGAGATCTGCTCGCCGCATGGCTGAAGTGGGCCAACTCCCGGCATTACGACCCGCATCAGGTACTGCGCTACGTCCTGGACGACCTCGCCACGTGGGTGAACGAGAACAACGTCAAGAAGACGGACATCGAGGCGATCGGTCCCTACTACTTCACCTACATGCACAGCCCGCACAGCGACTTCACGCAGGTGCACGATTACGGCGACCTCACCGACGCCGCCACCTGGAAGAAGGTCGGCGACAAGGCGGTCGAGATCTGGTTTCAGGGTATCGACAAGGACCTGGGCGAGGAAGCCGCCAAGGTGCAGTCCCGCCTGAACAACCACTTCATCGACCTCAGCAAGGACTTCTCCGGAAACATCCCCAAGCCGAAGACGACCAGCACGGCTTCGGAGGACTACAAGGACAAGAAGGCGGACGACGCGACTGACGCGGCCAACAAGGCGAACGCGGACGCCGCCGCGGCCGCGAAGAAGGCGGCTGACGACGCGAAGAAGGCGAACGACGAGAACAAGGCGGCCGCGAAGGAAGCGGCTGACGAGGCGAAGAAGGCGAACGCGGAGAACAAGGCGGCCGCGAAGGAAGCGGCTGACGAGTTGAAGAAGCAGCGTGCGGAGGACAAGGCGGACGCGGCCAAGGCGCGCGCGGACGCCGACGCCGCGGCCAAAGCCAACAGCAAAGCCTTCCAGGACGGCATGAGCGGCCTCAATGGTCCCGGCGGGGGCGGGGGCAACCAGAAGCTCAACCTCGACGACCTGCTGAACCCGGGCGGCAACCAGAACAACGCGAACCACCCGCCGACCGAGAGCCTTGGCAACCTTGGCAACCTGAACGGCCCCGGTGGTGGCCCCGGCGGTTTGAACAGCCCCGGCGGTGGCCTCGGCGACTCGAACAGCCCCGGCGGTGGCGGGGGGCAGCAGTCCGTCGCGGTGCCCCCGATCCCGCAGAACCTGGGTAACCTCGGCAACCTAAACGGCCCCGGTGGTGGCCTCGGCGGCTTGAACAGTCCCGGCGGTGACGGGGCGCAACAGCGCGCCGCCATGCCCCCGGTCCCGCAGAACCTGGGTAACCTCGGCAACCTGAACAACCCCGGCGGCGGGCTCGGCGGGATCAACGGCGGTGCGAACACGCCCCTCAAGAGCCCGACCGGCGGCAGCACCCAGCTGGGCGACAACAAGCAAATCACCGCCGACTTCCCGGACGGCAGCAGCAGCGCCTTCGACCCCGACAGCGGCACGCTCACCACCACCAACCCGGACGGCTCGACCACCACGCAGAACCTGGGCGACGGCACCAAGGTGACGAACCCGGACGGCTCGGTGACCTCGCTCGGCGACGACGGCAAGCTGACCACCAGCTTCCCCGACGGCACCACTCAGAACGTCGACCCCACGACCGGCCAGGCCGTCACCACCGACCCGGACGGCAAAACCACCACCCAGAACCTCGGCAGCCTGGGCAACATCAACGGTGGGAACAGTGCGGGGGGACTGGGTGACCTCAACGGCGGGAACGGCACGGCAGACCTGGGCAACCTCGGTGACATCAACCCCGGTATGGACACCCAGTCGAACGGCGACCTGGGCAATCTGGGCAACCTCGGGGACCTCAACAACATCGGGGACCTCAACAACAACCAGTCCGGCCTGGAGACCCCGACCGGCGGGCACACCTCGCTCGACGGCAACGACTTCACCACCAAGTTCGCGGATGGCGGCAAGGCCACCTTCGACCCGGACACCGGGATGCTCACCAGCACCGACGCGGACGGCAGCACCAAGCTGACCGATCTCACCCACGGGGCACAGGTGACCAACCCGGACGGCTCCGTCACCTCCCTGGACAACGGCGAGCCGAGCACCACCTTCCCGGACGGCAGTAAGCAGAAGATCAATCCGGACACCGGCATCGCCACCCTCACCGACCCGCAGGGCGGCACCAAGACGATCGACCTGCACGACCTCAACTCCGTGGGGGACAAGAACAACCTGGACATCCCCAACAGCCTCGACATCCCCAACGGCGTGGGCGGAGGCGGCGGGGGCGGCACCACCAACCGGGACGTGACGCTCCCCGATCTGAACACCGGTGGCAGCGGCGGCAGCGGAGTGGGCGCGGGCGGCGGCAGCCCGGTATCCGTTGGCGCCGGCGCAGGCCTCAACGGGGGCTCCGGCTCGCTGGACGGTCTCGGTGCGGGTGGGGCTGCCCCGCTCTCCGACGGCGCCTCCGCGAACAGCCCGGCCGCTTCCTCCTCCGGTTCCGGCACACCCGGCGCCCCTGGCACCCCCGGCTCGCCCGGCATGCCGATGGGCGGCGGCGGCATGGGCGGCATGGGCGCGGGCGGCGAGAAGGGCAATGGCGAGCGGGTGCGCTCCGTACTGGTCGACGCGGTGGAGGAGAGCGAGCGGCGCAACCGCCGCGGCAGGCGCAGCCCGTGGAACCGTCAGGAGGACAGCGACACCTTCCTGGCGCCGGCCTCCCGGGTGACGACCACCGGCGGCGACAGCTCCGAGGAAGAGGCGGAGTCGGGCCGAAGGGCCACCACATCCGCCGACTATCTGGAAGAGGATGCCGACGTATGGGGAACCGAGGAGGGCGGAACCCCTTCCGTCATCGGCCGATGATGACCGGAGCCCCGGTTCGACCGTCGCGGAGAGACGAATCCCATTCGGCCCCCGCTTCCGTAACTGGCTCTCACCAGGCAAGATCATGTGCGGAGTTGATGTACGTGGTGCCGGGACCTGACACGCGCGGTCCCGGTCCGGGCGTACGGGAAGACCGAGGCGGAAGGGAGGCGCGGGCCTGATGGAACCATTGGAGAAGCGTCTGGAAAAGGCGATGGCCGAACTCCAGGCGGCCCAGGAGGGGGTCGCGCGCACCGAGCGCGAGCTGCGCGATTCGTCGTTCGCCGTGCTCTCGTCCGACCGCGCGGTCCGCTCCACCGTGGGCCCGCAGGGCGAGTTGACCGGTATCGAGTTCCTGGAGAACAAGTACCGCGACATGTCGCCCCAGGAGCTGGCCGCCAGCGTCCTGGAGTCGGCGAACGCCGCACGCCTGAAGATGAACCGCCATGTGATGAAGGCGTTGGCGCCCTTTGCGGAGCCCAGCAGCGAGGTACCCGAGCTGAAGGGCTTCGAGCTGGACTGGGAGCGGATCTTCGGTCCCGAGGTGCTGCGTGAGGACAACGAGGACACGGCACGCGGTGGTCAGCCGACCCCTGCCTGGCGTGACGCGATCGGCGAGGACGGGGAGAACTGACCATGGGACAGCGGTACTACGCCGATCCGCAGCGCATCGAGGCTCTGGCGGAGCAGCTTGAGGAGATCGGCACTCTGGCCAGTAGCATGACCGAGGAGTTCCTCGACGAGCTGGCTCCCACAGTCAGCTGGCCCGGCACGAGCGGCGACTTCGCCGAGCAGGCCAAGCCGCAGGAGCAGAAGGAGCGGCAGACAGCCAAGGACACCATGCTGTCCATCCGTGACGCCCTGACGGGCATCACCGAGTCCACGGTCGGCCAGGTCCGCATGATGCAGGGCACCCGCGACCGCAACATCGAGGACGTCGAGCAGGGCAGAAACCGCTTGGAAGCCAACGGTCTTGACAGCGACTCGGGCGGGCATGGGCGCCGCTGACCACCGCACCGCAGGCCGCTCCCGCACCACGCCGGGAGCGGCCGCTCGGTCCTGCTCGTGTGGCTTCCAGGGCGGGGCCGCTCCCTCCTGCCCCCGCGGCCCTCAGGACGGACCCCGATGAGCATCCTGGTCTCGGACGTGGTCAACGCGATGATCTTCGGCCTCACCGGGCAGACGCTCATGGACGCCGACGAGGACCTCGCCTACGACAGCAGGCTGCCCTACTCCGGCCTGGGCAAGAAGCTCGACAGAATCTCCTCGCTGATCACGAAGTCGGTTCACGACATCGCCGAGTCGATGCCGGACGACCTGTCCAAGTCGTACGCCAAGGCGATGGGCACGCTCACCAACGACGGCGGCAAGAACTATCTGACCGAATTCGCCGATCAACTCGAATTGATCGCGGAAGGCCGGCGCAAGACCTCCATGGACATCATGGAGTCCAAGTGGCAGGTCATCGCCGAGGTCATCCGGCTGCTCATCGAGATCGCCATCTACCTGGCGATGTCCTTCTTCACCGGTGGCGCGTCGGCCAGCCAGATCCTGCTGGCCAAGCTGCGCAGCCGGTTCATGATCCTCACCACGATGAGCCACCTGCTCCAGCGGCTGCACATCGCGCCCTCGCTGACCGAGGCGTTCGCCGAGGCGTTCACCACCTTCGCGGTGCGCCTCGCGATGATGAACTTCGCCCCGAACGACCGCCGCCCCGACGGGTTCGACGGGGACGCCATCCTCAAGTCAGCGGCGTTCGGCGCCGCCGCCGGTGGCCTCACCAGCATCTTCAACGGCTTCGCGAAGAACATCGTCAACAGTTACGACAGTAACTTCTTCAAGAACGGCCCGGGCAACGACTTCAAGAACGGCCCCAACGGTCCGAACACCTCGGGTATTGGCCCCCCTGGGAACAACGGCCCGAGCCCCAAGCCGAGCCCTGAGCCCGCGCCGACCCCCAAGCCGAAGCCCGAGCCCACGCCGACGCCCACCCCCACCCCGACGCCTACGCCTACGCCGACCCCCACGCCGACACCCATCCCCACCCCGACGCCCACCCCTCCGGCTCCGACGCCCAAGACCACCCCGAGCCCCACCCCGTACGGGAGCGGACCCAACCTCACGAACAACCCGCTCTCCTTCTTCAACAACCCGAACCTGTGGCGGAACAACCACCTGCTGAACAACTACTCCCACATGCCGGGTGCGGTGGCCGGGCACTACGGGATCAAGGGGGTGGCCGACTTCGTCGCGGCCGGTGCCGGTGAGGCGCTGGCGGAGATCCTGATCAAGGGGGCCTTCGACGGCGACTGGTCCACCAGCTGGTCCACCTTCGTCGGCGCGGGTATCAGCAGCCAGGTCGAGTCCACGCTCACCGGCGGGGCGATGAACAGCGGCGCCGAACTGCGCAACGTCATCGACAACTTGCGCAACCAGCCGCCCACCGTCTCCGGCGGCACTCCCGGCTCCGGCACGGGGGACTCGGTCAGCTCCGAGGGTTCTCGCACGGGTGGCGGCTCCGGCCACGCCGACGGTCCCTCGCGGCCGGATACCTCCTCGGGCGGCGACGGCTCCGCGCTCACCTCGCCTCCGCCTGCCACCCAGCAGAACACCGGCCTCGGGGACGTCACCGGAAGCCAGTCGCCCCCGCCCTACGTCGCCGAGAGCCCGCCGCCGTACAGCACTGTCGACCCACCGGCCTACTCGCCCGGTCCGCTGTCCGTGACCGCCGCCGAGAACGACCTGTGGCAGCAGGTCCATCACGGCTCCGCCGAGGTCCGCGAGCAGGCCCTGCACGACCTCGCCGACCTGCGCGGCTCCCAGGCTCCCGGCAGCACCGAGATCGGCGTCCGCGACGGCCTGCACGGCAACTTGTCGCAGGTGCCCGAGGTCCGGGTGGTCCCGGCGGGGAACAGCCCGGCAGGGCAGATCGACGCCGACGGGGTCCGCCGTGCCCTCGACGGCTTCGGTACCCCGGTCACGGTGGACACGCCGCTCGCCACCACCGCGGATGCCTCGGGCAGCGGCGCTGCGGTCCACTCCGGTACCGGTAGTACGGGGGGTGGCGTCGACCCGATGGTGGGCCAGGGGCCCGGCACCGGGGTGGACCACACCGCCGGTCCGGATGGTGTCGCGCCGGGGGAGTCTCCGGAGAGCTCGGGTGCGGACGCCCCGGGGAGCGGCGTGCAGAACACTCCTGACACTCCGGACGAGGTGGCCGGGCAGGGCGACCGTACGAACGAGACGCCGGGACAGAACACGGGCGGGCCCGCTGCCTCCCAGGGCCCTGACACCTCGGCCGCGCCTGATCCCGGCGGCTCGGTTGCGCCTGGTCCTGACGTCTCGGCTGCGCCTGATTCTGGCGGGTCGGTTGTGCCGGACTCTGACGTCTCGGCTGCACCCGGTCCTGGTGCGTCGGTTGCGCCTGGTCCTGACGTCTCGGCTGCGCCTGATTCTGGCGGGTCGGTTGTGCCGGACTTTGACGTCTCGGCTGCACCTGATCCCGGTGCGTCGGCTGTGCCTGGTCCTGACACCTCGGCTGCACCCGATCCTGCCGTGTCGGCTGTGCCTGGCCCCGACGCCTCGGCCACGGCTGGCCCTGACACCTCGGGCGCATCCGGTCCGGCCAACTCCGCCGCCCCGGACTCGGGTAGCTCCGATGGGCAAGGTCCCTCGCCTTCGGCTGCGCCTGGCCCTGTCGCCTCGCCCGTGTCCGGCCCCGGCGCCTCCGCTGCGTCCGGTCCGGGCAACTCCGGTGTTCCGGGCCCGGGCAGTTCCGCCACGGCCAGTCCCGCCGCACCCGGCACGGGTACTGGCGCCAGGCCGGGTGGGGTCCCGGCTGCCAACGGCTCCCCGGCTCCCTCCGCCGCGCAGCCCCAGAGCACGCCCGAAAGCACTCCGTCGACTTCGCAGCCGCCGGAGACCACCTCACCGGCGGAGAGCACCTCGTCTCCGGAAAGCACCGGCCCGGCGGTCGGGAACAGCACCGGTGTTCCGGACTCCGTCGAGAGCACCCTCCTCCCGGATGCCGCCGACATCACCAGCACTCCGCCGAAGGTGAGCACCACCGGCTCGTACGCCGACACGGACGGCGTACGCGATGTCAGCGGCCTGAGTGACGTGAAGGCCGGGCCCGCTCCGTTCGCCGGGAGCCCCTCGCCCACTCAGTCAACGGCGTTGACGATCGTGGTCACGGAGGTTCCGCCACCGGGGGAGGGCGCGCCGGAAGCGGCCGAACTCCTTGACGGGGCCGGGGTGGACCGGGCCGTCGTACTCGGACCGCCGGTCGCGCAGGTGGGGCCGGGGGCCCCGGTACGCGCCGCCGTCGAGCTGACCCGCGATGGGCCGGGCGCTCCGGTCCGGGTCCGCCCGCTCACCGGCCCGCCGACCGCCGTGACCCCGGACGGTACTCCGGATGCTCAGAACGCCGCGTTCCCCGGCGCAGACGTGCTGCTGCCGCTCGCCGACGCCCTCGGCACGGTCTCCTCCGGGACATCGGGCCCGGTGACGCGCCCCAAGGTGGTCTCAGGGCCGACAAGTTCCCTGGACAGCAACGGAGTCGGCCCGGACTCCACAGAGACCAGCCCGCCCGCAGTCGCCAAGCTCGCCACCCTGTCTCGCCCCTGGACCGAGACGGCCACCGACCTGCACCTGGAGTCGGGCGGCGGCAACGGCGACGGAACCGGCGGACGCGGTCCCGGGAACGGCGGAACTCCTCCTCCGCCCACGCCTCCGCCCCCGTCTCCGTCCGTCGCGCCGGACAACTCCCCGGCGACACCTCCCGTAGCGCTCCCGTCCACCGGGCAGATCGTCGTACGTCCCGTCGTCAGCGGCGATACCACCGACAACGGAAACAGCCCTGCGCAGCGGCCCGCGCGCGAGCCGGTCGTCACCACCCTGGACGGCCACACGGTGCCCATCGCCCAGTTGCGGCGCTTGGTGCCGGTCGCGACCGTCAAGCCCCAACCGGGGCGTGCCGTACAGACGTTGACCATCTCGCAGAGTCAGGCAGAGGACGGTACGGCGCGCAGCGCGGGCCGTCGCGCGCTCCTTGGCCAGGACACCTTCCGCGGCGTACGCACCACGTCCGTCACTCCGGCTCCGGAGACCGCCGCGGACCCGCCCGCTCCCCGTACGGTGTTCACCGGTCCGCCGACCGGGCTCCCCGGCTCGGGCACCGAGCGGGGCGCCGACTACTTCGCGGGGCACGGCACCTCCCGCACCGTCACGCTCGGTACCGACGACGCACAACACCCCACCGTGAAGGTCAGCGGTGTGCAGTTCGGCGAGGCATTCAAGTCCTGGGCACAGGACAGCGACAACGACCGGCCGCTGGTGATGTTCTCCTGCGAGACCGGACGGCAGCCCGCGGTCGCCGGGCTGCCGGTGGCACAGCACGTGGCGAACCGCACCGGGCGACCGGTGTACGCGCCCACCACCGAGGTGGGCACGGCCCTGGACCGGGACGGCAACGTCCGCGCGGTGCTCGCCGAAGGTGCGGACGGTCCAGGACGCTGGCGCCTCTTCACCCCCGAGCCCAGCGGCGCCGACCTGGACGGGCTCGCGCGCGACGCGGGTCTGCACGCGGGCCCGGAACCGGCCGACGCCTTCGCCCTGGCCCGTACTCTCCAGCAGATCCGCACCCTGCGCGATGTCTTCGGCCCGGACGCCGAACAGCGGCCGGAGAACCGGGAGTTGCTCGCCGGTCTTGCCTTCGTGGACGGCCTGCGCTGGCTCAGCCCCGACACCGCGGCCCGCTACGGCGACGGCCGGATGACCCCGGACCTGCTGCGCCGGATGGTCGTCGACCGGGGCGGTGCGACGAGCGCCACCACCAGCGACAGTGATCCGGCCGCCTCTCCCACTGTCGAGCAGTACACCGATTTCCTGCACGCCGCGGCCGAGTTGCGTGCGACCGCGGGGCCCGACACCACCCTCGACGCCCTGCTGCCCCCGCCGCCTCCCGCGCTCCCGCCGGCCACCCTTGTCTCGCCGGAGGACGTCCGCGGTCTGGCCTACGCACCCTCCGCGCAGATCACCTGGTCGCTCTCCAGCACCCCGCTGCCGTTGTCGGAGCTGAAACTCAGCTCCGATGACACCGCCGAACTCGCCCGCCGCAGGCCCGATCTGACACCGGCGCCGAGCCGTCCGGAGAGTCTCGCCGAGGACATGACCCTCCTCAGCAAGGCCACGCCCGGCACCGCGGACACCGTGCACGCGGATGGCTTGGCCTTCCGTCGCCTCGAGACGCCGGGTGGCGGGAACTGCCTCTTCCGGTCGCTGCTCGACAGTGCGCGCAGCCATGACGTACCACCGGCGTGGGCCGCGAAGAACGTCGCAGGCCTGCGCAGTCTGCTGAGCGACCGGATCACCGGGTCCGAGCTTGGCGACAGGGTGGCCATGGCGATCCCGGACCCGGTGTTCGCCGTGGTGGACGACCTGCGGATGCGTGCCGTCGCCGGGGTACAGGACCCGGCCGAGCTGAGCCGGATCACCGACCTCTGGAACCGGATCGCGCAGGACGTCATCACCGACGGCGACACCGGCCAGTGGCAGCGGATCCTCCGGGAGAGCGACTACCCGCACCTCGCCGACGTGGCGCCCACTCCCGCCGACGCCTGGCGGCTGGGAGCCAAGGGGCTCGTCGCGTCGGCCGCCGAGTTCCCCGCGCTGTGGGCCTCTCCCTTCGCCGACCTGCTTCCGGAGGCCCTTGCGTCCACCCTCGACGTCGACCTCCGGCTCGTCGAGCCCGACCGGCAGTCGCCGGGGAACACCCGCGTCAACCCCCTCAACCCGGGCGGCCGGGACGGCAGCACCCTGCACCTGGCCTACAACGGCACCGACCACTACGACGCGCTGGTCCCGGCCTCGGCCCCGCTCACCCCCGTACCGGACTCGAACACCACGCCCCCGGATCCGGCTGTCACCGCGACCCCGGATCCGGCTGTCACCACCACCTCGGACCCGGATGTAACCGCGACCCCGGATCCGGCTGTCACCACGACCCCGGACCCGGATGTAACCGCGACCCCGGATCCGGCTGTCACCACGACCTCGGACCCGGATGTAACCGCGACCCCGGATCCGGCTGTCACCACGACCTCGGACCCGGATGTCACCGCGACCCCGGATCCGGCAGTCACCACGACCCCGGACCCGGATGTCACCGCGACCCCGGATCCGGCAGTCACCACGACCCCGGACCCGGATGTCACCGCGACCCCGGATCCGGCAGTCAGCACCACCTCGGACCCGGCAGTCACCGCGACCCCGGATCCGGCAGTCAGCACCACCTCGGACCCGGCTGTCACCACGACGCCGGACCCAGCCCCTCCTGCCCCGGCCACCAAGGACACGGACGGCTCCACCCCCGACAGCAAGGCCCCCGACTCGGGCGACCCCGTGCCGCTGGAGACGCAGCTCGAACGGCACCGTCCGGCACGGTTGCTGACCGGTCCGGATGCCCGGCCGCCGGGCCCGGTACCGCCCACTGTCACCTTCGAGGACGGCAGCCGGCTGCCCACGACCCTGATCAGCCCGGACACCGACCCGGGCGACGGCACCCCGCAAAATCGCCCGACCGGACTCTTCACCGGCGCCGGCATGACCACCCTGCGCTCGCCCGAGCAGGTGGCCGAGGAGATCCTGAGCAAACTTCCTCCGAAGCTGCGCGCCCAGTTCGACGAGGCGGACCTGCTGCGGCTGTTGACTCATCAGCCAAGCGCCTTCACCGCCCCGCGCGGCGCGCGCTTCGTGGGCCGGGAGAAGTCCGGGGTCGGCCATGAGATGACCGTGGAGGCCATCCCGTACCACCGTTGGGTGCGCTTCTCCGACGTGGACGGCGGCACCGTACGGCTCGACACGATGCGACGCGGCCAGGGTGGTACGGGCGGTGGACGCAGCGTGGGCGTCGGGCGACGGATCGCCGCTGGGCTGAGTATGGGTCCGCCGCTCAACTGGCTTTTCAAGCTCGGCTTTTCGCTGGGCTGGACCCGCAAGACCGAATACGCGCAGGGGACTCAGGCGTACAACCAGTCCGAGTGGCGCGCCCACGAGGGCTCGCACCTGCACCTGGACGACGTCCACTACCGGGTGCGGGTGGACCGCGTCACCGAGGCGCCAGTCACCACGAGTCCGGCTACCACGAGTCCGGCTACCACGAGTCCGGCTACCACGGGTCCGGAAACCACCGGCCCGGACAACAACAACCAGACCAACTCACCCTCCCCGACGCCCAATTGGCAGCGCAACCAGGTGCACACCGCCGAGTTCGCGATGCGTGACGGGCTGACCTGGCGGCTGCCCGACGACCTCACCGTGCCTTACGCGGGACCCCAGCGGGCACCGAAGACGCTCACCTTCCCGGACGGGGTCGAGCCGCGGATGGCCGACATCACCGGACTGCACCTGACGGATTCCCCGGAGGACGTTGCACTCGCCATCTCCGGGGCGCGGCCCGGGAGTTCGGCGCACCGCACCCTGGTCTCGTACGTCCGGCCGGGGCGGCTGCACGCCCTGTTCGGCCGGTTCTCCGGGCCGGTCACCGGGCCCGAGCTGACCCAGGGCAGTGGACAGCACCCGCTGGGACACCTGATCGTGGAGCGGTCGGTGCCGCACCGAGCCACGCTGGTCACCGAGTCGGTCAAGGCGGAGTTGCGGGAACTCGCCTACACCACGTACCAGAACGAGGTTAGCCACGTCCGTGACACCCGCATGGGTGTCCAGGTCACCGCTGGGCCGAACTACACCCTCACCGGCCCGGAGACCGACGTACGCCTCCAGGGCGGCCCGCTGGTCCGCGCGGACCTCACCACCGGGCGCGGCCACTACTTCGGCACCACCGCGGCTCGGAAGACCACCGGCCGCGTCCGCAACCACCCGGTCGCGCTCTATCGGGTGGAGCGCACTCTGATGGTGCGCAAGCCCGGCGATCTGCCGTCGGCGGCCCGCCCGGTCCGCGTGGTCAGCCTGGACTGGATGTCCACCCAGGACGCGCGCCGCCTCGCGGGCTGGGACAGCCGTACGCCCGGCCAGGCGGGACCCAACCCGGACGCCGAACCGCCCGTGCCGTGGTACCTCAGCCAAGACGACCCGGTCCACCTGAGCGGCCAGGTCCGTGCCGAGGGCTTCCGTCCCATCGGCCCGCAGATCCAGGTGGAGCAGACCCAGATACAACCGCCGCCTGTAGAGCAGCCGCAGCCGCAGCCGCAGCCGCAGCCGCAGCCGCAGCCGCAGCCGCAGACCCAGTCTCAGACGCAGCCCGAGTCTGAGACGCAGCCCCCACAACCCGCCCCCCAAGACCCCATGCGGGTCTTCGCCGACAGCGTCCTGGACACGCTGCACCGCTCGTACCCGTCGCTGTTCGTCCCGCCGCTGGTGCTGCGCCACCCCCGCCTTGCCAAGTTCTGGTACGGCGACGGGCGGATGCGGACCGCGCTGCACAACGACCGCCAGGTGCGTGAGGCGCTGAACAGGCCCAGCCTGGCGCAGAGCCTGGACGACCTGACGACCACCGGAGTGCCGGTCACCCTCACCGAGGACGGCAAGGTGCGCCGCGGATATCACACGCTCATCCTCACGGCTCGCCTCACCGACCGGCAGTTCGAGACCACCATGAACGAACGCTCACTGCGCAACGGAGTGATCGGCTACGAGATGTCGGGCCAGGGGCAGCAGGCCTCGACGACCCTCTCCGGCGGAGTCGAGCTGGGTATCTCGCCGCGCGACCACGACAAGGTGCCCGGAACCGGACTGCCGCGGCAGGCCGGCAGCGCGTCCCTCGGCGCCCGGTACGCCAAGACCGAACAGAAGGCCACCCGCAGCACGGTCGCGGTCACCCACGACAACCTGATGTTCCAGAACGCCGCCGACCTCTACAGCTACCAGGTGAAGTTGGGCGCCACCTTCGAAGGGCATCGCCGACCGCGCGGCTGGGCCAGGCTCGCTTCGGTCGGCCTGCTCGGCGCAGGCGTCTTCGTCAGCAAGGTCGAGGAGCGGCCGCTGTTCACCGAGGGCAACGAGACCGTGGGCCGGGTGGAACTCGCCGTGCCGGCCGCGCACGGCTCCGACCGCTACGCCCCTGCCGACACGCAGCCCGGCAGGACCGAACCCGCACCCGCACCGCAGCCGCTCTCCTCCGTCGAGGCGGACCAACTCCTCGACGGCACCCACCCGCAGCCCCTTGAGAACTCGCCCGACCGGCAGCTCATCCGGAAGCTGCTGAGCTCCCCGCACGTGGTGCTCAGCACCGAGGGCGGACCGCAGCGCCAGCAGCTCATGCAGGACACCGCCGACCTTGCGTCGGACACCTCCTGGCACGTCAGCGCACCAGGGGCGCCCGTACGCACCGCACTGCGCCGGGCGATGGCGAACCTGGGCGTGGCCGGACAAATCGGCCAGTACCTCGGCCCGTTCGGCTCACGCGTCACCGGTCTGACCGGTGCGGGACCGCTCCAGACGCACTACATGAAGGCCGCGATCCGCGCCGATCTGGACAACGTACGCGTCAAGAGCGACCCGAAGCCGGCCAACATCGAAGCCACCATCGGCAACGAGCACCGCGTCAACGGCACCACGAGCACGGTCCACCACACCACCCTCGGCCTCCAGGGCGCCGACATGCCGCTGAAGCAGGCCCCGGGCCAGGCGGCAGTGGTCGGGTCCTACTCGACCGCCCTCCAGTACGCCTGGGGCAAGGGGCACAGCTTCGCGCAGACCCTCACCCGGGGGCGCAACACCACCCTCAGCTACTCCGGGCGGACGTACCTGGTGGTCGCCGACGCCACCGAGACCGTAGCGGTGCGGGATCGCTGGACGGCCGCGATGGGCGCGGTGGGCACCCGCGCCGGAGCCGGGATCAGCTCCGCGGCCGGGCGGGTCTCCGAGCGCCTCGCACACGGTCTCGCACCGCGCCGGGCCGCCGCCGCGGTGCAACGTATCCGCGACGCGGTGATGTTCCACCTGCCGATGCAGGACGTCATCGAGTCCGGACTCGCCCCGGACGGCCTGGGCACCACCACCCCGCACAACCTCGGCGGCGGCTACCGCCTTCCCGCCTTCCTGCGCGGCCGCCGCTTCCCCACCCATCCCAGCGGCCAGCTCGACGCGAGCGACGCGGCGCGGCAGTTGATGGGGGAGCTCGAGAAGATCGGAGTGCCCTCGCACGACCGCGAGCAGGTCCTCCAGCGTCTTTCCCCGGACTTCCTCCGCTCCCACCTGCACGAGCTGACGACCGACGGGATGACCCTGCCGGTCCGCTACCGCGACTGGTCGAGCCCGCTCCGGCTGCCGGTCGGCGGGAGCAGGGGACAGGTCCGGTTCGCACTGACCCCGGTCACCCACACCGTGGACAGGCTGCGCACCGGATACGAGCTTGAGGACTACCGCAGCATCGCCCGCGACGACGCGGACGGTGTCTCCCAGGACCGTGGCGCCGACGTGACCCTCAGCGGCGGTGAGCGCGCGGCGAGCAGCGGCATTCTCGTCGCCAACCCCTCCCTCCAGGGCACCGCGGCCAAGCAGCGGTCGAGCACCAGGACCGACACCGTCGGCAGTACCGCGATGCCGAACATCGCCACCACCCAGGCGCACGCCGAGATCGTCACGAGTTACACCCTGACCGTCACCATGACGGACGCGACCGGCGAACCGCTCGCCCCCAGCGCCGTCGACACACCCGTCGGCAGCCTCAACGAGATCCTCCCCGCGAGCCTGCTCACCCCGGTCGGCGAAGGAGCCGACAACGCCCTCACCGAGCAGGACGTGCCGGAACCGGAGCGCGCGGTGCGGATGCTGACCGCAGCCCAGGCCCGCCCGGACGGCATCACCGCCTGGCGCACCTCCGCCGCCGGTGACACCACCGGCAGCTCCGACTCCGACGTCCTGTCCTTCGACGACCAGGTCGGCTCGGGCATCCTCGCCGTGGACATCCGCGGCGCGGCGAACGTGCAGGACGCCCTGACGCTCGCCACCGCTCGCGCGGACGGACTCGGTGACGGCGACCTCGGTCGGCGGCACACCGGCAACAGCCTCGCCGCACAGGTACGCATGGCGGGCTTCACCACACTGACCGGTCCCGGCAGCGCCCCCGCACAGGCTCAGCTGGAGGCCACCGCTCAGGGCGGCCTGACCGCGGGGTTCCGTGAGGCGCTCGGCGCGAACGGCTCGCCGCTGCCCGCCCAGGCGTCGGCCCGCCTCTTCGGCCAGTCCCACACCGCCGACTCCCGGATCTACGCGAAGATGCACCGCGGTGGCGCCCGGCTGCTCGCCGTGGAGAACAAGCCGCGCATGGAGGCCATGCAACGCCGGAAGACCTCCGACGCGTTGGACGCGGGCATCTCCGACAACGTCGAGGGCGCGGTCGGCACCTCGCCGCTCGCGGGCAACAGCAATGCGGGCGTCACCAACCCGGGTGCCACGATTCCGGTCGGCGGGGCGAACGACGGCACCACGCTCAAGGGCGCCGTTGACACCACCCTCGGTACGCACATCAAGGTCGTCACCGATCGCAGCATGCTCTTCGCGCTGCCCGTGAGCTGGCTTACGGTGGCCGAGGTGGACCACCGGTTCACCGACAGCCGCCCGCTGCAAGCGCTCGGCAAGCCCCAGCGCGGGCCGCGCGCCGCCGAGGCGGAGACCACCGCACTGGTCTGGCTGCGCGAGGACATCGCCCGCGACCACGGCCTCCTGGACGACACCACCTTCACCGAAGACATTCGCGGGGCCTGGGACGACCAGGCCAAGGCGGCGGGCGACCTCGCCGCGGCAGAGACCGGCTACTACGACGCCCGCGCGCGGGCCCGGGAGACGTGGCTCGACCTGAGCGCGCAGGAGCAGGCCGCGCTCGGCGACGACAACTCCGGACCGCCGACCGACCTGCCGCAGGACGTGGTCCGGTCCCCGGCCGTCGTCGCCTGGCAGGCCGCCCGCCAGGATGTCCACCGCTGGGAGCAGCACGCCGACGCCGCCGCCCGGGACCACCACCGGCTGCACCTCGCCGCCTCCCGCCTCACCGCCCACCACCAGAGCCCCGTCTCGACCCCGGCGCCGGACGCGTCGGAGAAGTACACCGAGCCGGAGTGGCGCTCCGAGGCGCCCAAGCCGTACGTCGTCACCGCGGGGACCGACTCCACCCCGCGCACCATCACATCGCCGGACGGCACCAAGGTGCGCGAGGTGCACGACATGCCGCACGACGGCGCGTCGTTCTTCCACGCGCTGCTCGCCACCGCCGACCGGGACCGCCTGCCCAACCTGCTCGATAAGGATCTCGCCGACCGGTTCACGAAGGCCCCCGGTGACCTGGAGGTCACCGCCGCTGCCGTCGACTCCGCCCGCAACCGCCTCGCCTGGGCGCTGGGCCAGGACGGCAACGAGGATCTGCTCGAAGCCCTCGCCCTGGATGCCGATGACACCTTCACACAGGCCGAACTCAATGCTGAGGGAGTGAAGTTCACCCCGGAGCAGCAGGCCGAGTTCGACGCCTTCGGCCGGCTCCCGCAGACCTTCTGGCCCACCCCCGCGCAACGAGTAGGGCTTGCCGGCGCCGCCTTGAAACGCCCGTTCGCGATCGAGCCATCCCAGAACGACACGCAGCGCCCGGAGGGTGAACCGGCACCGCCGGAGCGCCGCGCGGGCGACAACGGGGCCGCCGATCTGCTGCCCGCCCTAGCCGCCCGAGTCCTTGGCACTCCGCTCACCGTGGTGACCGGCGAGGGCCGCGAGCAGCTCTTCCTGCCGCGCGGTGCCGACCCGGCCGCCGTCAAGGCGACCGCCGCCCCGGTCCTCTTCGCCAACGACGGCTTCTTCTCCGTCGCGCTCCCGCCCGGCACCGCGCCTCCGGTCGCGGCGTCTTTGTCGGCCCCGACGAAGGACCTCGGATCCGGTACGGACACGGGGACTTCGGGCACCGACGCCGGGACGTCGAGCACCGACACCACGCGCTCCGCACCGGAGCAGCAGCCCACGAAACCGCCCGCGCACCGCAGCCACACCACCCTGCCCTGGCATTCGCCCGCCGACAGCAGCGGCCCGCACTACCGCCTCGACCGCGACGGCGTCCTCACCGCACCCGACGGCGCCACCTACACCCAGGGCACCCCGACCGGCCGTGGCAACGGCTTCTTCGGCGCGCTCTCCACCGCCCTGCGCCAGGCCGCGGAGCAGCCCGGACCGGACCGCCACGAGGCGGCACTGCTGCGAAGGCGCGCCGCAGCGCCGCCCACCCGACTGATGCATTTGAACGGCCTCCCGGGCGACCAGGCAGAGCGCGACTCGCTCTTCACGCCCCCGCCCCTCCGGTTCAGCGGCCCGAACGCGCCCGCGCCGAGCCAGGACGAGCTCGATGGCCACCTGCGCCGCCACATCGCCGAGGCCCCGTGGGGTCCTGACGCGGACGGCGCGGTGTCGAAGTGGGCCGCCGCGGCGACCGGCACCACCGTCACCCTGATTGACGAGGACGGCACCGCCCACACCTACCTCGGACCGTCCAGCGACAGCCCCCACCTCCGACTCCGCCGCCGGGGCGGCAACTTCGTACCGCTGACTCTGCACACCCCGGCACCCGCACCGAAGGCTCCGCAGGACCCGGTCTCGCCCCCGGCCTCACAGGATGAGGCGGCCCTCCAGGACCCGGCCGCCGTTCCGCTGCCCCCGTCACCGACGGGCAGCGACCTCCCGGGCCTCCTGGAGGAGGAGGCGTACGAGCTCAGCACGCTGTCGGGTAACGACACGGGCGCGGACGTGCCCGTGGACTCGGACACGGCGCCCGCCGCACCACCGGAGCCGGTGCTCCGTCCCTTCAAGTTGGGGAACTACGAGTTCACCAACCTGAACCAGACGGAGAGGTACCTGGACAAGGCGGTCCGGATCATCGAACTGCTCGACGAGCACGGCACGATCAAGGATTACGTCGGTGACCGTCAGGTCCGGATCACCCTGCGCGTGCGCACGACCGAGACCCCGGCCGATGTGATCGACCGCGGCGTCGACGGCGTCGACATCAATCTCGCCAGCTACTACTTCGAGAAGTACGACACCGGTTACATCATGGGCATGCTCGCCCACGAAATCGGCCTGCATCCCCTCGCCCGCCGCAACCCGGACATTGCCGAGCAGGAGGAGGCGTACCGGGGTATGCCCGTGCTGGTTCCGGGGCTGACCGACCTGAAGCCACCGCGCACCATGAACACCGAGGGAGCGGGCCAGGCCGACCACATCATGGCCGCCCACCCCCGCACCATCCGGCACGGCATCTACCGCGACATCGTCATAGACATGGCCAAGGTACTCGCTCGGCGCGCGCGGGTCGGCGTAGCGGGCGCCAAGTCCAGGGACGTCACCGACCTTTTCGACACCTACCTGATGGACCTGGCCTCCATCGCGATCACCAGCGACTACCGGAAGGACGCGGTCAAGGAGCCCGCGAACATGGCAAAGGTCTACAACGCCTACAAGGAGATGCTCTACGCCCAGCTGGCGGGCAACGCTCCTCTTCGGGACCTCCTGCCGTCGGACAAGGGCTGGTTCGGCATCGCACGGTCCTTCACCCAACTCGGCACCAACATCGCGACCTTCAACAGCGGCGCCAGCATCCAACAGCCCGTCACTCCGGACCAGACCGGCACCACCACAGGCGAGGCACGTCCCAGACTGCCCGAGGCCGACACCGGCACCGTGCCGCAGACCGTGCAGCCCGCCACTTCACCGGCGCGCGGCGCGCGCGACAGCCGACCCCGGTTCGTGGTGCGTTCCGGGTTCGACGCGCGGCGGTTCTCGTACGAGGGCACGCCGGTCACCGACCTCACAGTCCGTGTCGCGTTGCGCGGCACGGACGGCGACGCCACCCGTGTGTTCGACCAACTGAGTGCGGGTGTGGAGGAGTTCCTGAACGACCCGGACCACCGTCTGCCGAACGGTGACCGGCTGCACGTGACCGTCGAGCATGTCGACCCCGCCGACGCCCCGCACCTGACCGTGAACCTGGCGGGCCGGAACCAGGGGATGGATCAGACGACCTGGTGGGCGGACGCCGCTCCGGTGCAGTTGGTGCACGAGCTCACTCACCAGCTCGGTCTGCGTGACGAGTACCGGGATGTCGATTCACCGCACCGCCCCCACATCCTGGGCAGCCTGCTCGGCGACCTCAATGAGGCTCCCGAGGACTCTTCCCTGGCCCCGGGCGGCCTGCGCGACCGTCACTTGGCGCTGCTCGGGGCGCTCATCGGTGACGTGACCCCGGCGCCGCAGCAGAACGCCGACCTGTCCGACCAGAGCTGGACAGCGACCCGAGACGCCGCGACCGCGGAAACCCGCGAGGCCATCTGGGTCGACCCGGTCTCCCTGCCCCGGCCTGCCGACGGCACGGCGGCCACCGAGGTTCCTGCGCACGCTCCGCCCGACTCGGACACGGCACCGAGTTCCTTCAAGCTGGGGAACTACGAGTTCACCAACCTGAATCAGACGGAGAGGTACCTGGACAAGGCGGTCCGGATCATCGAGCTGCTCGACGAGCACGGCACGATCAAGGATTACGTCGGCGACCGCCAGGTCCGGATCACCCTGCACGTGCGCACGACCGAGACCCCGGCCGACGTGATCGACCGCGGCGTCGACGGCGTCGACATCGCGCTGGCGAGCTACTACTTCGAGAAGTACGACACCGGTTACATCATGGGCATGCTGGCCCATGAGATCGGTCTGCACCCCCTCGCCACACAGAACGCGAAGATTCCCGAGGAGGAGGAGCTGTACCAGGGGATGCCTCTGCTGGTTCCGGGTCTTGAGACGCTGAAGACGCCGCGTTTCATGAACACCGAGGGGGCGGGTCAGGCGGACCACGTCATGGCCGCCTTCCCTCACACGATCCGGCACGGCATCTACCGCGACATCGTCGTGGAAATGGCCGAGGTGCTGGCGCGGCGCGCGCGTGTCCGGGTGATGGGTGCCAAGTCGAAGGACGTCACCGACCTGATCGACACCTATCTGATGGACCTGGCCTCCATCGCGGTCACCAATGACCACCGGGCGAGGGCGATCATGGACCCGTCCTATACGGCAAGGGTCTACAACGCCTACAAGGCGCAGCTGGCTGAGCAGCTCGCTCCGAACAGCGCCGTGCACGCCCTGCTGCCCGCGGACAAGGGAAGGCTCGGTGTCCTCGGGGACTTCGCCGCACTGGCCACCAGTGTCGGTACCAACAACCGCGGCGACAGCATCCGGCAACCCGTCACTGTCACTCCGGACCAGACCGGAGCCACCACCGACAGCACAGGCGAGGCCCGTCCCCGACTGCCCCAGGCCAACACCGACGACACGGCGTCCACCGCTTCGGAGCCGGTGCTCCGTCCCTTCAAGCTGGGGAACTACGAGTTCACCAACCTGAATCAGACGGAGGGGTATCTGGACAAGGCGGTCCGGATCATCGAGTTGCTCGACGAGCACAGCACCATCAGGGACTACGTCGGCGACCGCACGGTCCGGATCACCCTGCACCGGCGCACGACCGAGACCCCGGCCGATGTGACGGACCACGGCGCCAAGGGCGTCGACATCAATCTCGCCAGCTATTACTTCGAGAAGTACGACACCGGCTACATCATGGGCATGCTCGCCCACGAGATCGGCCTGCACCCCCTCGCCCGCCGCAACCCGGACATTCCCGAGCAGGAGCAGGCGTTCCGGGGTATGCCCTTGCCGGTGCCGGGACTGACCGACCTGGATCCGCCGCGTACTATGAACACCCAGGGGGCAGGCCAGGCCGACCACATCATGGCCGCTTACCCCCGTACCATCCGGCACGGCATCTACCGGGGCATCGTCATAGACATGGCCAAGGTGCTCGCTCGGCGCGCGCGGGTCAGAGTGCCGGGCGCCAAGGCCCAGGACGTCACCGACCTCTTCGACACCTACCTGATGGACCTGGCCTCCATCGCGATCACCAGCGACTACCGGAAGAACGCGGCCAAGGAGCCCACGAACACGGCGCTGGTCTACAACGCCTACAAGAAGATGCTCTACGCCGAGTTGGCGGACAACACTCCTCTTCGGGACCTCCTGCCGTCGGACAAGGGCTGGTTCGGGATCGCACGGTCCTTCACCCAACTCGGCGCCAACATCCTGACCTTCAACAGCGGCGACAGCATCCAACAGCCCGCCACGCCGGACCAGACCGGCGGCAACACCGGCGAGGCACGCCCCAGACTGCCCGAGGCCGGCACCGCGCCGCAGACCGTGTCGTCCACCACCTCACCGACGCGCGGTGCGAGCGGTCGGCGTGACAGCCGTCCCCGGTTCGTGGTGCGTTCCGGGTTCGATGCCCGGCGGTTCTCGTATCAGGGCGAGCCGGTCACCGACCTCACTGTCCGTGTCGCGTTGCGCGGCACGGACGGCAACACGGCTCACGTGTTCGACCAACTGGCCGCAGGTGTGGACGAGTTCCTGAACGATTCGGACCACCGCCTGCTCAACGGTGACCGGCTGCATGTGACAGTCGAGCACGTCGCTCCCAGCGACGCCCCGCACCTGACCGTGAACCTGGCGGGCCGGGATCAGGCGATGGACCAGACCACCTGGTGGGCCGACGCCGCTCCGGTGCAGTTCGTGCACGAGCTCACTCATCAGCTCGGTCTGCGCGATGAGTACCGGGATGCGGATTCCCCGCATCGCGCCCACATCCTGGGCAGCCTCCTCGGTGACCTCAACGAGGCGCCGGAAGACCTGTCTCTGGCCCCTGCGGGTCTGCGTGACCGACACCTGGCGCTGCTCGGAGCGCTCATCGGTGACGTGACCCCGGCGCCGCCGCAGAACGATGACCAGAGCTGGGCGGCGGTTCGAAGCGCCGCTGCTGCGGAAACCCGCGAGGCCATCTGGGTCGACCCGGTGTCTCTGCCCTGGACCAACACCGACGGCACGGCAGCCACCGAGGTTCCGGCGCACGCTCCGCCGGACTTGGATACTGCGCCGGGTTCCTTCAAGTTGGGGAGCTATGAGTTCCCCAACTTGAATCAGACGGAGGGGTATCTCAACAAGGCGGTCCGAATTGTTGAGTTGCTCGACGAGCACAGCACGATCAAGGCCTATGTCGGTGACCGCCCGGTCCGGATCACTCTGCATGTGCGGACGACGGAGACCCCGGCCGATGTGATCGACCGCGGCGATGACGGTGTCGAGATCGCTTTGGCGAGCTATTACTTCGAGAAGTACGACATCGGTCACATCATGGGGATGCTGGCTCATGAGATCGGTCTGCATCCTCTCGCCGCCCGTGATGCGAGGATCTTCGAGGAGGAGGATCTGTTCCGGGGGATGCCGTTGCGGGTGCCGGGTCTTGAGACGCTGAAGACGCCGCGTTTCATGAATACGGAGGGGGCGGGCCAGGCGGACCATGTCATGGCTGCTTTCCCCGAGTCGATTCGGCACGGTATCTATCGCGGCATCGTCGTGGAGATGGCGGAGATGCTGGCGCGGCATGTACGGGTCGGCGTGATGGGGGCCAAGTCCCGTGATGTCACCGATCTGATCGACACCTATCTGATGGACCTGGCCACGATCGCGGTCACCAATGACCACCGGGCGAAGGCGATCATGGATCCCTCCTACACGGCGAGGGCCTACAACGCGTACAAGGCGCAGTTCGCCGGGCAACTGGCGCAGGCCAGCCCTGTGCGCGCCCTGTTGCCCGCGGACAAGGGAAGGCTCGGTGTCCTCGGGGACTTCGCCGCACTGGCCACCAGCGTCGGAGCCAACAACCGCGGCGACAGCATCCAACAACCCGTCCCTGTCACTGTCGCTGCGGACCAGACTGGCGACACCACCAGCGGCAACATTGGCGAGGCGCGCCCTAGGCTGCCCCAGGCCAACACCGACGGCACGGACACCACCGCCGTTCCGGAGCCGGCTCTCCGTCCTTTCAAGTTGGGGAGCTATGAGTTCACCAACCTGAACCAGACGGAGGAGTACCTGGACAAGGCGGTCCGGATCATCGAACTGCTCGACGAGCACAGGACCATCAAGGACTACGTCGGCGACCGCACTGTCCGGATCACCCTGCACCGGCGTAAGACCGAGACCCCGGCCGATGTGGAGGACAACGGCGACAAGGGCGTCGACATCAATCTCGCGAGCTACTTCTTCGAGAAGTACGACACCGGTTACATCATGGGCATGCTGGCTCACGAGATCGGTCTGCATCCTCTCGCCGACCGCAATACGAGGATCCCTGAGGAGGAGGATCTGCTCCGGGGGATGCCTTACCAGGTGCCGGGGTTGGAGACGCTGAAGACGCCGCGTTTTATGAACACCGTGGGGGCGGGCCAGGCGGACCACATCATGGCTGCCCATCCCCAGTCGATCCGGCACGGTATCTATCGCGGCATCGTCGTGGAGATGGCGGAGGTGCTCGCGCGGCGTGCGCGGGTGGGTGTGTTGGGTGCCAAGTCGAAGGACGTCACCGACCTGATCGACACTTATCTGATGGATCTGGCCACGATCGCGGTCACCAATGACCACCGGGGGAGGGCGATCAAGGACACTTCCTATACGGCGAGGGCCTATAACGCGTACAAGGCGCAGTTCGCGGCGCAGTTGGCGCAGGCCAGCCCCGTGCGGGATCTGCTGCCGGGCGACAAGAGCTGGTACAACGTTACGGGTAGCTTCTTCGGCCTGGGCAGCAGCGTCGCGTTCAACAACCAGGGCGACAGCATCCAACGGCCCGTTGCTCCGACGCAGACCAGTAGCGACACCGGCGAGGCACGCCCCCGACTGCCGCAGGGCAGCATCGACACCGCGCCGACCGTCGCGACGCCGGCGCGTGGTCCGCGTGACAGTCGGCCTCGGTTCGTGGTGCGTTCCGGGTTCGACGCGCGGCGGTTCTCGTACGAGGGCACGCCGGTCACCGAGCTGACGGTTCGTGTCGCGTTGCGCGGTACGGACGGCGACGCCGCCCGCGTGTTCGACCAACTGGGTGCGGGCGTGGAGGAGTTCCTCAATGCCCCGGACTATCGCCTGCTCAACGGTGACCGGCTGCGCGTGACTGTCGAACATGTCGCTGCCACCGAAGCCCCGCACCTGACCGTGAATCTGGCGGGCCGGGACCAGGCGATGGATCAGACCACTTGGTGGGCCGATGCCGCCCCGGTGCAGTTGGTGCACGAGCTCACCCACCAGCTGGGCCTGCGCGATGAGTACCGGGATGCGGATTCCCCGCATCGCGCCCACATCCTGGGCAGCCTGCTCGGCGACCTCAACGAGGCGCCGGAAGACCTGTCTCTGGCCCCTGCGGGTCTGCGTGACCGTCACCTGGCGCTGCTCGGGGCGCTCATCGGTGACGTGACCCCTGCGCCGCCGCAGAACGGCGACCCGACCGAGCCGGCCGACCAGAGCTGGGCGGACGCCCGAAATGCCGCTCCTGCGGAGACCCGCGAGGCCATCTGGGTCGATCCGGTCTCCCTGCCCCGAGCAGCCGACGGCACGGCGGCCACCGAGGTTCCTGCGCACGCTCCGCCCGACTCGGACACGGCACCGAGTTCCTTCAAGCTGGGGAGCTATGAGTTCACCAACTTGAATCAGACGGAGGGGTATCTCAACAAGGCGGTCCGGATCGTCGAGTTGCTCGACGAGCACAGCACCATCAAGGACTATGTCGGTGATCGGCAGGTCCGGATCACCTTGCATGTGCGGACGACGGAGACCCCGGCCGATGTGATCGACCGCGGCGATGGCGGTGTCGAGATCGCTTTGGCGAGTTACTACTTTGAGAAGTACGACATCGGTCACATCATGGGCATGCTGGCCCATGAGATCGGTCTGCATCCTCTCGCCTCGCGTAATACGAGGATCCTCGAAGAGGAGGAGCTGTACCAGGGGATGCCTCTGCTGGTGCCGGGGTTGGAGACGCTGAAGACGCCGCGTTTCATGAACACCGACGGGGCGGGGCAGGCGGACCATGTCATGTCCGCCTTCCCTCACACGATCCGGCACGGCATTTACCGGGGCATCGTCCTGGAGATGGCCGAGGTACTCGCGCGGCACGTACGGGTCGGCGTGGAGGGTGCCAAGTCCCAGGACGTCACCGACCTGATCGACACCTATCTGATGGATCTGGCCTCCATCGCGGTCACCAATGACCACCGGGCGAAGGCGATCATGGACCCCTCCTATACGGCAAGGGTCTACAACGCCTACAAGGCGCAGCTGGCTGAGCAACTCGCCCCGGACAGCCCGGTGCGTGCCTTGTTGCCCGCGGACAAGGGAAGGCTCGGTGTCTTCGGGGACTTCGCCGCACTGGCCGCCAGCATCGGAACCAACAACCGCGGCGACAGCATCCGGCGACCCGGCACTGTCGCTCCGGACCAGACCGGAGCCACCACCGACAGCACCACCGGCGAAGCACGCCCCAGACTGCCCCAGACCAACACCGACGACACGGCGTCCGCCGCTTCGGAGCCGGTCCTCCGTCCCTTCAAGCTGGGGAACTTCGAGTTCACCAACCTCAATCAGACGGAGGAGTACCTCGACAAGGCGGTCCGGATCGTCGGGTTGCTCGACGAGCACCGCACCATCAAGGACTATGTCGGTGAACGCGCGGTCCGGATCACTCTGCATGTGCGGAAGATGGAGACCCCGGCTGATGTGATCGACCGTGGTGATGCCGGTGTGGACATCGCTTTGGCGAGTTACTACTTCGAGAAGTACGACATCGGTTACATCATCGGCATGCTCGCTCATGAGATCGGTCTGCATCCTCTCGCCGACCGTAATACGAGGATCTTCGAGGAGGAGGATCTGCTCCGGGGGATGCCTTACCAGGTGCCGGGGTTGGAGACGCTGAAGACGCCGCGTTTCATGAACACCGTGGGGGCGGGCCAGGCGGACCACATCATGGCTGCCCATCCCCAGTCGATCCGGCACGGTATCTACCGCGGCATCGTCATAGAGATGGCGGAGGTGCTCGCGCGGCACGTGCGGGTCGGCGTGATGGGCGCGAAGCCCAAGGATGTCACCGACCTGATCAACACCTATCTGATGGACCTGGCCACGATCGCGGTCACCAACGACAAGCGGAAGGACGCGGCGTACGAGCCGAGGAACACGGCGAACGTCTACAACGCGTACAGGGCGCAGTTCACCGCGCAGTTGGCGCAGGACAGTCCTGTGCTGGCACTGCTGCCGGCCGAGAAGAGCTGGTACAACGTCACGAGCAATTTCCTGGGCTTGGGCAGCAGCGTCATGTTCAACAACAAGGGCGGCAGCATCCAGCAGCCCGTCGCTGTCACTCCGGACCTGCCCGGCGACTCCACCACCGGCGACTCCACCACCGGTGACACCACCAACGACGGCAACACCGGCGAGGCGCGCCCCAGGCTGCCCCAGGCCGACACCGACGGCACGGAGAACGTCAACGCGACGCCCGCCACATCGGAGCCTGCCCTCCGTCCCTTCAAGCTGGGGAACTATGAGTTCACCAACCTGAACCAGACGGAGGAGTACCTCGGCAAGGCGGTCCGGATCGTTGAGTTGCTCGACGAGCACAACACCATCAAGACCTACGTCGGTAAGCGCCCGGTGCGGATCACTCTGCATGTGCGGACGACGGAGACTCCGGCCGATGTGATCGACCGCGGTGATGACGGTGTCGAGATCGCTTTGGCGAGTTACTACTTCGAGAAGTACGACATCGGTTACATCATGGGGATGCTGGCTCATGAGATCGGTCTGCATCCCCTCGCCACCCGTGATGCGAGGATCTTCGAGGAGGAGGATCTGTTCCGGGGGATGCCCTTCCGGGTGCCGGGCCTTGAGACCTTGAAGACGCCGCGTTTCATGAATACCGAGGGAGCGGGCCAGGCGGACCACATCATGGCTGCCCTTCCCCAGTCGATCCGGCACGGTATCTACCGCGGCATCGTCGTGGAGATGGCGGAGGTACTCGCGCGGCATGTACGGGTCGATGTGATGGGTGCCAAGTCCAAGGACGTCACCGATCTGATCGACACCTACCTGATGGACCTGGCCACGATCGCGGTCACCAACGACCACCGGGCGAAAGCGATGAAGGATCCCTCCTACACGGCGAGGGCCTACAACGCGTACAAGGCGCAGTTCGCCGGGCAACTGGCGCAGGACAGCCCCGTACGGGACCTGCTGCCGGGCGACAAGAGCTGGTACAACGTCACGAGCAGTTTCTTCGGCCTGGGCAGCAGCGTCGCGTTCAACAACCAGGGCGACAGCATCCAACGGCCCGTTGCTCCGACGCCCACCAGTAGTGACACCGGCGAGACCCGTCCCCGACTGCCGCAGGGCAGCACCGACACCACGTCGCAGACCCAGCCGCGGAGGCCGCGTGACAGTCGGCCCCGGTTTGTGGTGCGTTCCGGGTTCGACGCACGGCGGCTCACCTACGACGGCGATCCGGTGACCGACCTGACCGTCCGCATCGCGATGCGCGGCGCGGACAGGCAGGCCGCGCATGCTTTCGCGCAACTCGGCGCGGGTGTGGACGAGTTCCTGAACGCGCCCGGCTATCACCTGCCCAACGGTGACCTGCTGCACGTCACCGTCGAGCACGTCGACCCCGCCGACGCCCCCCACTTGACCGTGGACTTGGTGGGCCGTGACCGTGGGATGGATCAGAACACGTGGTGGGCGGATGCTGATCCGGTACAGATGGTGCATGAGCTGTCTCACCAGCTCGGTCTGCGGGATGAGTACCGTGACGCCGATTCCCCGCAACGGCCGCACATCCAGGGGAGTTTGCTGGGTGACCTTTATGCGGCCCCGGAGGAGTCCTCGCTTGCTGCGGCCGGTCTTCGTGGCCGTCATCTGGCCTTGATGGGCGCCCTGATCGGTGACGTGCCGCCGCCGCATCAGCTGAGCGAGCAGGAGAGCGAGCAGAGTTGGGATGAGGCTCGCACGAGTGCTGCCCCGGTTCCGCGTGAGGCGGTCTGGGTGGACCCGGTCTCCCTGCCCATGTCGGCTGACGGCGACACGGCGGGCACCGAGGCCCCGGCCCGCATGCCGCAGGACCCCAGCACGCAGGAGCCGAGCACGCAGGAGCCGAGCACGCAGGACCCGACCACCGCGCCCGATGAAGCAACGGGGAACTTCGAGTTCACCAACCTGAAGCACACGAACGAGACGTACCGCGACAAGGCCGCCCGCATCATCGATCTGCTGCGGAGGCACGAGACGATCCGGGATTATGTCGGTGACCGTCAGGTCCGGATCACTCTGCAAGTGCGTACGACGGAGACGCCGGCCGATGTGCAGGACCACGGCGACGCAGGCGTCGACATCAACTTGGCGAGCTACTACTTCGAGAGGTACGACGTCGGTTACATGATGGGCATGCTGGCCCATGAGATCGGCCTGCATCCCCTCGCCTCACGGAACACGAGCATTCCTGACGAGGAGTCGATGTTCGAAGCGGTCCCGCTGGCTGTTCCGGGCCTGGACGACCTGAAGACGCCGCGCACCATGAACACCGAGGGCGCGGGTCAGGCCGACCACATCATGGCCGCCTTCCCCAGCAGCACGAGGCACCGTATCCATCGCGACATCGTTCTGGGCATGGCGCGTCTCCTTGAGGAGGACGCACGGGCGAGCAAGAAGGGGGCCAAGGCCAAGGACGTCACTGACCTCATCGACTGCTACCTCATGGACCTCGCCTCCATCGCCCTCACCAACGACCACCGGCCCAACGCGGGGAAGGAGCCCACGTACATGGCCAGGGTCTACAACGCGTACAAGGAGATGTTCGCCGCCCAGCTGGCGCAGGACCCTTCTCTCCAGGGCCTCCTGCCGTCGGGCAAGAGCATGTTCGGTGTGATCAACGATTTCCGGCGCCTCGGCACCTACGTCCTGATCGGCAACAACGGCGACAGCATCCAGAGCCCGACCTCTTGACCGCTGGGGCCCCAGCTACTAGGTTGCGGTGGCCAACGATCTGTAAGTAATGACCGTGACCATCGAAGGAGGCGACCAGCGGATGAACACCAGCTCTGATCTCGGTCGCCTCGCCCAGCGCACGGTCTGGGTTCCCGGTCGTATCGCGCACGGCTGCTGAGTACGCCGTTCTGATGTGCCTGTCTGTGGCACATCCCGGATTTCCCTTCACCATCTCCTGGCACGTCACTCTCGCGTGCCCTTTTGCGCCCGCTCCTCTGTCGTGGCGCCTCTGAACACAGAAAGCTGCCTGAAATTGGCGAACATGATGAAGCGACCGATCGCGGACCGAAACGAAGGCCTGTCATGGTAGCGGCGCGGATCACGGTCAATGGAAAAGAAGCACCGATTTCACCGGCTGCGACCCACACCACAGCACTGGATTTCCTGCGCGAGCGCGGCCTCACCGGCACCAAGGAAGGCTGCGCCGAGGGTGAATGCGGTGCTTGTTCGGTCCTGGTGGCCCGTCCCGGAGTGAACAAGCCCACCGACTGGGTGGCTGTCAACGCCTGCCTGGTCCCTGCCGCGGCCCTCGACGGTCAGGAGGTCATCACCTCCGAGGGTCTCGCCTCCGCCGGTGAAGCCGGCACGCGGCCCGCGCTCCACCCGGTGCAGGAGGAGATGGCCGTCCGCGGCGGCTCCCAATGCGGATACTGCACACCGGGATTCATCTGCAGCATGGCCGCTGAGTACTACCGGCCTGACCGCTGCGCGCACGCGGACTCGGCCGAAAGCACCGAATCGGCCAACAGCACCGACACCGTCGACCGCACCGACGCCGAGCACGGTCCGAACGGGTTCGATCTGCACGCGCTGAGCGGAAACCTCTGCCGCTGCACCGGATATCGCCCGATCCGCGACGCCGCGTTCGCGGTCGGTACGCCCACCGACGAGGACCTCCTTGCGCGGCGTCGCGAGCAAGCCGCGCCCGCACCGGCTGCCACCGAATACGCCCAGGACGGCAGAGAGTTCCTGCGCCCGAGCACCCTGGCGGAAGTACTGCGGCTGCTGCGTGACCGGCCCGACGCCGTAGTGGTTGCCGGAAGTACCGACTGGGGCGTGGAGGTGAATATCCGCTCCCGGCGGGAGAATTGCGTGGTCGCCATCGACCGTCTGCCCGAACTGAGGGAACTGCGGGTCGAATCCGACTACATCGAGATCGGGGCGGCGCAGACGCTCACGGAGATCGAACGCCGCCTCGACGGCCGCATCCCGCTGTTGGCAGAGCTGATCCCGCAGTTCGCGTCCCGGCTCATCCGCAACAGCGCGACCCTCGGCGGCAATCTGGGTACCGGATCCCCGATCGGTGACAGCCCGCCGGTGCTGCTCGCCCTTGAGGCGTCGGTGGTGCTCGCCGACGCCGACGGTGAGCGCGAGATCCCCCTGTCCGACTACTTCACCGGCTACCGGCAGAGCGTGCGCCGTCCCGGCGAGCTGATCCGCGCCGTGCGCATCCCGCTGCCACTGTCGCCGGTCGTCGCCTTCCACAAGATCGCCAAACGACGCTTCGACGACATCTCCAGTGTCGCGGTCGCTTTCGCGCTCGACATCGAGGACGGGATCGTCCGCAAGGCACGCATCGGCCTGGGCGGCGTGGCCGCCACCCCGGTCCGCGCCATCGCCGTCGAGGCCGCCCTGGAGGGCGAGCCGTGGGCGGCGCCGACCGTCGAGGCCGCGGCCCAGGTGCTGCGGGCCCAGGGCACGCCCATGGACGACCACCGCGCCAGCGCGGACTACCGTTCCGCGATGCTCGGCCAGAGCCTGCTGAAGCTGTACGCACGAACCACCGAGGCGGCGTCGTCATGAGCGAGTTGTCCGAGCGCCCCGAAAAGTCCGTCGTCGGTGTCTCCATGCCGCACGAGAGCGCTGCCCTGCACGTGACCGGCGCCGCGCTCTACACCGACGACCTGATCCATCGCACCAAGGACGTGCTGCACGCCTACCCGGTCCAGGCCATGAAAGCCCATGGCAGGATCACCGCGCTGCGCACCGAGCGCGCGCTCGCCGTCCCAGGTGTGGTCCGCGTGCTGACCGTCGCCGATGTGCCCGGTGTCAACGATGCCGGGATGAAGCACGACGAACCACTGTTCCCCGACACCGTCATGTTCTACGGTCACGCGGTCGCCTGGGTGCTCGGCGAGACCCTGGAGGCGGCCCGGCTCGGTGCCGCGGCCGTGGAGGTGGAACTCGACGAACTGCCCTCCGTCGTCACGCTGCAGGACGCGATCGAGGCCGGCAGTTTCCACGGTGCCCGGCCCGTGATGCTGACCGGCGACGCGGAGGCCGGCTTCGCGGACTCCGCGCATGTGTTCACCGGCGAGTTCCAGTTCTCCGACCAGGAACACTTCTATCTGGAGACGCACGCGGCGCTGGCCCTGGTCGACGAGGCCGAGCAGGTCTTCGTCCAGAGCAGCACTCAGCATCCTTCGGAGACCCAGGAGATCGTCGCGCACGTTCTCGGCCTGCACAGCCACGAAGTGACCGTGCAGTGTCTGCGGATGGGCGGCGGTTTCGGCGGCAAGGAGATGCAGCCGCACGGGTTCGCGGCCATCGCCGCGCTCGGCGCCAAGCTGACCGGTCGGCCCGTTCGGGTGCGACTCAACCGGACGCAGGATCTGACCATGTCCGGCAAGCGCCACGGGTTCCACGCCCAGTGGAAGATCGGCTTCGACGCCGACGGCCACATCCAGGCCTTGGACGCCACCCTGACCGCGGACGGCGGCTGGAGCCTGGATCTGTCCGAGCCGGTGGTGGCTCGCGCGCTGTGCCACATCGACAACACCTACTGGATTCCCCACGCGCGCGTCGCCGGTCGTATCGCCAAGACCAACAAGGCCTCCAACACGGCCTTCCGCGGCTTCGGCGGACCGCAGGGCATGCTGGTGATCGAAGACATCATGGGCCGGTGCGCGCCGCTGCTCGGCCTGGACCCGATGGAGTTGCGGGAGCGCAACTTCTACCGTCAGGGCCAGTCGACGCCGTACGGACAGCCGGTCACCCAGCCCGAACGGATCTCCGCCGTCTGGCAGCAGGTCAAGGAGAAGGGCGGACTCGCCGATCGCAAGCGCGAGATCGCCGCCTTCAACGCCGCGCACCCCCACGCCAAGCGGGCAGTCGCGATCACCGGCGTGAAGTTCGGGATCTCGTTCAACCTCACCGCCTTCAACCAGGGCGGCGCGCTGGTGCTGATCTACAAGGACGGCTCGGTCCTGATCAACCACGGCGGCACCGAGATGGGCCAGGGCCTGCACACCAAGATGCTGCAGGTGGCCGCGACCACGCTGGGTATCCCGCTGCACAAGGTGCGCCTCGCCCCCACACGTACCGACAAGGTCCCCAACACCTCGGCCACCGCGGCGAGTTCCGGAGCGGATCTCAACGGCGCGGCGGTGAAGAACGCCTGCCAACAGCTGCGCGAGCGGCTGCTGGAGGTGGCCGCCACCCAGTTGGGTTCGAGTGCCGCGGATGTACGCATCGTCGAGGGCGTCGCCCGCACCCTCGGCAGCGACAAGGAGCTGGCCTGGGACGAGCTGGTGCGCACCGCGTACTTCCAGCGGGTTCAGCTGTCGGCGGCCGGCTTCTACCGGACCGAGGGTCTGCACTGGGACGCGAAGTCTTTCAGCGGCACGCCGTTCAAGTACTTCGCCATCGGCGCCGCGGCGGCCGAGGTCGAGGTGGACGGCTTCACCGGCGCGTACCGCATCCGACGGGTGGACATCGTGCACGACGTCGGCGACAGCCTGTCCCCGATGATCGACATCGGTCAGGTCGAGGGCGGGTTCGTGCAGGGCGCGGGGTGGCTGACACTCGAGGACCTGCGCTGGGACACCGGCGACGGACCGAACCGCGGCCGTCTCCTCACCCAGGCCGCGAGCACGTACAAGCTGCCGAGCTTTTCGGAGATGCCCGAGGAGTTCAACGTGACGCTCCTTGAGAACGCCACGGAAGAAGGCGCGGTGTACGGGTCCAAGGCGGTGGGTGAGCCTCCGTTGATGCTGGCGTTCTCGGTCCGGGAAGCCCTTCGGCAGGCCGCTGCCGCATTCGGGCCGAGCGGGGTCAGCGTCGAGTTGGCCTCGCCCGCGACGCCGGAGGCGGTGTACTGGGCGGTCGAGGCGGCTCGCCAGGATGAAGGCTCCCGGACCGGGGTGGCCCCAGCCGCCCACAACGGCTCTGCCACCAGCGGTCTCGCCGCCAACGGCAAGATCCGTACCGACGCAAAAACATTGAGCGGTGCCTGACATGACGTGGGTCGCCGCGGTCGCACGGTTGCGAGCACGCCGGGAGCCCGGCGTCCTTGTGACCGTCGCAACCGTGCGCGGACACGCCCCGCGCGACGCCGGTGCGAAGCTCGTGGTGGGGGAGGCCGGGGCGTGGGGCTCGATCGGGGGCGGCAATGTCGAGGCCGTCGCGATCGATCGGGCCCGCGAGATGATGGCCGCCTCCAAGCCGGAGCCGGAGCTGATGGACTTCGCCCTGAACGAAAAGGTGACCAACCAGCACGGCGTACAGTGCTGCGGCGGCACGGTCTCGGTGCTGCTCGAACCGCTCCCGGTGGTACGGGCGGTGGCAATCTTCGGCGTCGGGCACGTCGGTCTTGAGCTGGCGCGCATCCTGGCACGTCAGGACCTCGATCTCCATCTGATCGACACGCGCTCCGACATCCTCACCGAGGAGCGGCTCCAGGTCCTTGCGGACGCGGTGGGTCAGGTGCACGTGCATCACGCACTGCTGCTGCCCGAGGAGGTGTTGTCGGAGTTGCCGCGCGGCACCCACGTCCTGATCATGACTCACGATCACGCCGAGGACGCCGCTCTGTGCGACGCCGCTCTGCGTACCACCCATCTCGGCTCCATCGGCCTTATCGGGTCGGCGGCCAAGTGGGTGCGGTTCCGTAAACGCCTCACCACCGAGGGCGGTCACGACGAGGCCACCATCGATCGGATCAAGACGCCGATCGGCCTCGCGGACGTCACAGGCAAGGAACCCGCGACCATCGCGGTGAGCGTCGCCGCCGATCTGCTGCGCACCTTCGAGGCCGACGGGAACTGACCCGCCGACCGGGTCGACACCGATCGGCAACGGATCGAGAGGGCCCCGCATCGATGCGGGGCCCTCTCGGCACGGCCTCGGGCGGTCTGCCGCTCGCTCGGCGTCAGCCGATGTCCCAGGCCATGCGGAAGCCGAGGTTGCCCGCGGAGCTGTCGACGGTGTTCGCGGTGCGGGCGGCGACGCGGTACCGGTTGCAGTACGAGTCGTGGCAGAGATAGGAGCCGCCTCGCATCGCACGACGGTCGGGATGACTGTCCTGCCAGGGGTCGGCGGACCACTCCCAGACATTTCCCGCGACGTTGTAGAGGCCGAACCCATTGGGCTCGAAGGCGTCCACAGGTGCGGTGCCGGCGAAGCCGTCGGCTTCGGTGTTGCGGAACGGAAAGGTGCCCTGCCAGATGTTGCAGCGGTGCTCCCCACCCGGCGTGAGTTCGTCGCCCCAGGGGTAGCGGGCCTGGTCAAGGCCTCCGCGTGCGGCGTACTCCCACTCCGCCTCGGTGGGCAATCGCCCTCCGGCCCACCGGCAGAAAGCGGTCGCGTCTCGCCACGTCACGTGGATCACGGGATGGTCCCAGCGGCCGTCGAGGCGACTGTCCGGCCCTTCCGGTCTGTTCCAGAGGGCACCTTGGACGCCGCACCACCAGAGGGTTCCCGGCGGGCGTGGTGACGTCTTGCGCAGCGGGCCCGGCAGGAACTTCGCGAACACGTAGCTCCAGCCGAACCCCTCCGCTTCGGTGACGTAGCCGGTCTGCTCGACGAAGGCCGCGAAGCGGGTGTTGGTGACCGCGTGTGCGTCTATGGCGAAGGGCGGGACCGATACGTCGCGGACGGGCCCTTCGCCGTCACCGGGGTTCGCGTCCGCGTCCTCGCTGCCCATGCGGAAGGTTCCACCGGGGAGAGAGATGCGGTCGGCGTATCCGGCGTACTCGGCGTTTTCGGCGTGTGCGGGGCGGCACGCGGCCGTGCCGGAACGAACGGCTCCTTCGTGCGTGTCGGGCAGATCGCGCGCCTGCGGCTTCGGGCCGGAGGGGGCGCAGCAGCTCTTCATGGGGAGGCTCATTTCCGGCCCGTGGTCCAGGACTACTTGCTGTACGCGTTCGTGTAGAGGTCGCCTGTGTAGTACTCATCAGGGGCCGGGTTGTCGTCCAGCTGCTTGTTGCGGACGAAGAAGTCGCCCAGCGTCTTCAGCCACTTGTCCACCTCGCCGCTCTTGGTCTTCGCGGCCAGGTCCTTGGTGGAGAGGGTCTGGACGTGCGAGGCGTCGGCCCTGGCCTGGGCCTCGGTGACCTGGAGCATCTTGGCGGTGAGCGTGATGGTCTCCTCGGGGTGCTGCTTGCGCCAGTCGTTTGCCTGCTGCAGCACCTTGATCACCTTGCTGTTCTTCCCCTCGGGCACCTTGGTGCCGGCGACGAACGCGGTGGGGAAGGCGTCCCCGGTGTCCTTGGTGCTGGCTATCTCCTCGAGGCCCGGGACCTTCTTCTTGATGGTGTCGATGGCGGGGTAGAAGAAGCCCGCACCGTCGATCTTCCCGGAGGAGAAGGCGGAGACGATGGTGGACGGGTCCATGTTGACCTTCTCGATGTCCTTCGTCGTCATCCCGGCTTTCGCCAGGGCGATGTTGAGGACCATGTCACCGGAGGTGCCCTCGGGCACACCGACCCGCTTGCCCTTGAGGTCCTTCATGGACTTGTTGCCGGGCTGGCCGATGACCCGGTCGGCGTACGTGAGGGTGTTGATGGCGACGACCTTGGCCTTGCCTGAGGCGGGCAGCCACATCGCGCCGGGGCCGATGTAGCCGTAGTCGAGGTTCCCGGCGCTGAGCGCCTGGACCTGCACCGGACCGTTGTTGAACGACTTCACCTGTGCGGTCAGGCCCGCCTTCTTCCACATCCCCTGCTTCTCGGCGATCGCAAGCAGGCTGGCACCGTTGTAGTCACCGATGTAGCCGAACCGGACCGTGTTGTTGTCCTCGGAAGCGCTGTTGGAGCAGGCGCTGACGGAGAGCGAGAGCATGAACGCGACGGGCAGCGCCGTGACGGCGTGCCTGATCGACCTTCTGGGCATGCGGAATGTCCTCTCGGGGTGGTGCACGGGGTTGGTTGTACGAAGTGCCCGGGACGGTGGGTCAGGCGGCGGCCTGGGGCGGGGCTTCCTGGTGGTAGACGGAGGTCCACACCTCGTTGCGGATGTGCCGGAACTCGGGCGAGAGCCGGATCTCCTCGGTGCGGGGGTAGGGCAGATCCACGTCGATGACGCGGTGGATGCGGCCGGGCTTGGCGGCCATGACAACGACCCGGCTCGCAAGGTAGACGGCCTCGTCCACGTCGTGGGTGATGAAAAGGACGGTGCGCTTCTCCTGGCTCCAGGTCTCGAGCAGTTGGTCCTGCAACTGCACCCGGGTCAGGGCGTCGAGCGCACCGAACGGCTCGTCCATGAGCAGCACTTGGGGATCGACCGCGTACGCACGGGCGATGGCGCAGCGCTGTTTCATTCCGCCGGAAAGCGTCTTGGGCAGGGCGTCGGCGAAGTCGCTCAGGCCGACGAGGCTGATGGCCTGATCGGTGCGTCGGCGTCGCTCCACGGCCGGTACGGAGGCGAGCTTGAGCCCGAACTCCACGTTCTGCCGCACGGTCAGCCAGGGGAACAGGGCGTACTGCTGGAAGATGACCCCGCGGTCGGGGCCGGGGCCTGACACCGGCGTGCCGTCGACCAGGACGCTGCCCGAGTCGGGCTCCTGCAGTCCCGCGGCCATGCTCATCAGGGTGGACTTGCCGCAGCCGGAGGGGCCTACGACGGTCACGAACTCCTGGTCAGCGATGTCCAGGCTCACCCCGCCGAGCGCGGTGAAGGTCGAGTCCTTCAGCGGGAAGGTCTTCACCACGTCGCGGAAAGTGATCTTGCTGTTCATCGTCGCTCCTGCCAGCCGGTGAGGCGTCGCTCGGCCAGCAGCAGTAGCCGGTCCATGATGAGCCCGAGCACGCCGATCGTGATCAGGGACACGAAGATCGTGTCCATTTCGAACCAGGTGGACGCCTTCTGCATCCGGTAGCCCAACCCCTCCTGGGCACCGATGAGTTCGGCGGCGACCACGGTGGCCCAGGACGCCCCGAGGCCGATCCGCATACCGACGAGGATGAACGGGGTGGAGGCGGGGACGACCACCTTGGCGAAGATCGTGCGGTCCGACGCACCGAGCACCCGGGCCGCGTTGATCAGTGTCTTGTCGACGTCGATGACACCCTGGAAGGAGGAGAGGACGCAGGCCATGAACGAGGCCAGGAAGATCACGGCGATCTTGGGCACCTCGCCGATCCCGAGAAGCACGACCGCGAGCGGAATGAGCGCGAGCGGCGGGATGGTGCGGAAGAACTGGATGTACGGCTCGACCAAGGCGCGCACGGTGGGATACCAGCCCATGAGGAAGCCGACCGGCACGGCCACGGCCACGCCGATGGCGTAGCCGAGAAAGACCCGGCGCAGGCTGGCCGACGTATCGGACGCCAGGGTGCCGTCGGAGATCATGGTGCCGGCCTTCTGCGCCACCGCAGTCGGCGTGGGCAGGTTCTCGACCAGGCCCAGGGCGGCCACCACGCCCCATACGGCGATGCCCGCCGCCACCGCGACGGCGTTGAGGAGCAGGGGCCGGTGCCGGGAGCGGCGCGGTTGCTCCTTACGCCCCTCGGTGGCCGTCTTGTCGACAGGAGTGATCACAGCCATGGGTTCCTCGCTGGTGGCTTCACGCGTTCTCCTCGGAGACGGGCTGCGGGTAGTGGGAGAGCAGGGGGGATTCATGGAGAACGAGGGCGATGCCGCCAAGCGCGCTGCCGGCCTCGCCGAGCGTCGCGCGCCGTACGTCCACGTGCCGGCGGGCCAGTGGCATCAGCTGCTGCCGCAGGGCCCGTTCGACTGGTTCGAGGAGGGCGGGGCCCGCCTCCGCCAGCTCGCCGCCGATGACGATGACGCCCGGGCCGACGGCATGACAGACCGCGGCAAGGACCCCGCCGACGTCGTTGCCGACGTGCTCGAGCACGTTCAGGGCGGACGGTTCGCCGGCGGCGGCTGCGTCAAGGAGTCCAGTGAGGTCGTCGGCCCGGCCACCGGCTTCGCGGTAGCGGTTGAGGACCGCGTCGAGCGAGGCGCGGGTCTCCAGACAGCCGGTCCCGCCGCATTCGCACGGTCTGCCTGCCGGGTCCACGGTGATGTGCCCGAACTCGCCGGACAGGCCGTTGCGGCCGCGGTGCAGCGCGCCGCCCACGACAAGGCCGCCGCCGACGCCGTGCGACAACCGCAGGTAGAGCACGTCGCTGCTGTCCGCCGCCGCGCCCCATACGGCTTCGGCGAGCGCCGCGAGCCGGGTGTTGTTGTCCAGGAGCACCGGCACACCGAACTGTTTGCGCAGCAGGTCCGGCAGGCCGTCGATGCCCTGCGCGCGGGCGTTCTCGCTGCCGGGGTCGGTGATCGGTCCGACCACGCCTACGCCGATCGCGCTGAGCGTGTCGAGGTGGACGCCGCCTGCCCCGTCATGCCGCTCACGCCCGTCTCGCACGCTGCCGCCCATCGACCCCACGGGTGATCCGATGGCCGACGTGGCGAGAAGACGCTCCGCGATCTCGATCCGCTCGGGCCAGGACAGGTCCGCGGCATGGGCCTCACTCGCCGAACCGATCACCTCATGGGCGAAGTTGACCGCCGCGACATGCACGGCACGGCGCGCGAAGTCGATGCCGACCGCCTCGCCCGCGGCCGGGTTGAGGCTGAGCTTCTCCACCGGCCGGCCGCGCTTGCGCACCTCGACATGCGGTGTGCCCGCGACCACGGAACCATTGCCCAGGAGCCCGGCGACGATGTCATGGAGCGTGGTTCGGGACAGCCCGCTGCGGTCGCCCAACTCGGCGCGGCTCAGCGGACCGTGCTTGCGGAGCAGCTCGAGAACAGCTTGCTCATGGCTGCGTCGAAGCCGCGTCAGCGGGCCGTCGTGTTCGTGCATGCAGGACAGCATGTGAGTGCCGAGTATTTTCGTCAATGAGTCGAAACAAATTGTTCATGTGAATGCCACACCGGCAAGAGGCTCTTCATCGACACCGGCCTGACCTGCTGACACGTACGGGCAGGTCCGCCCGGAAATCCGGCCGCGAGGCCCTTCGGCGGCGCGCGACGAGGGTCATGCGCCCTGATGGGCTACCTCTGCGTGTTTTACGTACGTACTCTTGACTTAAATGATCGCCGGGTCGGAGCATGCGTCGGACGGCACCATCGGGCACGCACCGGAAGCCACTTCACACACCGGAGACCGCGTCACGCTCCCAAAGCAGCAGCGTCGGCCACCCCGAACCGGCTTCCGTCGAGGCGTCATGACGGCGTGCCAGACATCCAGACGTCCGATGCGTCGGCCCGCCCCGGCCGACGCGCGAGCCGGACCGACCGACCCGAGAGGCCCTCCGTGCGCCACAACATGCTCTTCCTGATGACCGACCAACACCGGGTGGACACCCTGGGCGCGTATGGCAACCCGCACACGCGGACACCGAACCTCGACCGGCTCGCGGCCGATGGCACACGCTTCGACAGCTTCTACACCCCCACCGCCATCTGCACCCCGGCGCGCGCGAGCCTGCTCACCGGGGCGGCGCCGTTCCGGCACAAGCTGCTCGCCAACTACGAGCGCAACGTCGGCTATCTGGAGGACCTCTCCGACGGTCAGTTCACCTTCTCCGAGCAACTGCGTTCCGAGGGCTACAACCTGGGCCTGGTCGGCAAGTGGCACGGCGGCGTGCGGCGCAACGCCGCCGACTACGGCTTCGAGGGCCCCGACCTGGTCGGCTGGCACAACCCCGTGGACCACCCCGACTACCTCGCCTACCTGGCGGAGAACGACCTGCCCCCGTACCGCATCACGGATCCGGTGCGGGGCACGACACCCAACGGCAGCCCCGGAAACCTCCTTGCCGCCCGACTCCACCAGCCGGTCGAGGCCACCTTCGAGTACTACCTGGCCACGCGCACCATCGAGATGCTCCGTCGCTTCGCCGCGCAGGAGGACCACGGCGGTGGGGCACCGTTCTTCCTGGCCACCCACTTCTTCGGCCCGCACCTGCCGTACATCCTCCCGGACGCGTACTACGACATGTACGACCCCGATCTGGTCGAACTGCCCGCCTCCGTGAGTGAGACCTTCGCGGCGAAACCGACCGTGCAGCAGAACTACAGCAAGCTGTGGGCCTTCGACACCATGACGCTTGAGGAGTCGCGGAAGCTGATCGCCGTCTACTGGGGCTATGTCACGCTCATCGACGAGCAGATCGGCCGCATCCTCGACGCGATGCGCGAGCTGGGCCTGGACGAGAGGACAGCGGTCTTCTTCACCGCCGACCACGGCGAGTTCACCGGCTCCCACCGGCTGCACGACAAGGGTCCTGCGATGTACGAGGACATCTACCGCATCCCCGGCCTGCTTAAGGTCCCCGGCGCCCCGCAGGGTCAGGTGCGCGAAGAGTTCGTCTCTCTCACCGACTGCACCGCCACCATCCTCGACCTGGCGGGCAGCAAGACCGGGCCGGCCGTGGACAGCCGCAGCCTGCTGCCCCTCGTACGTGGCGAGCACCCCCAGTGGGACGAGCACCACCTCGCAGAGTTCCACGGCCACCACTTCCCCTACCCGCAGCGGATGTTGCGCACCAGAAGCCACAAATTGGTGATCAACCCGGAATCCCGCAACGAGCTGTACGACCTCGACGCCGACCCCGACGAGCTGCACAACCGCCATGACCACCCCGAAATGCGGGGCATACGCACGGCACTGACCCGGCAGCTGTACGACCTGCTCCGTGAGCGCGGCGACAACTTCTATCACTGGATGACGCCGATGTACGACGTGGAGACGGACTACGACACGACCCTCTCCGCGTTCGAGACCGGCGGCCTCGAAGCATGTCCGACGGCGAAGAGTGCCGAACGCCCCAACTGAATTTCCACAGCCCGGTGTTCTCGACGACAGACGACAGACGACAAAGGATTCGCTACTGATGACCAGATCCGAGAACGGAACGCACATCGGCCGACGGTCCATGCTGGTCGGCATCGCCGGCTCCATGGGGGTGGCCGCACTGCCCTCGGCCACTGCCCAGGCGCTGCCCGCACTGCCCGAGGAGGCCGCATTGCCCGCGGAGACAGCGGCGACGAAGCATCACAAGCATCACCCGTCGAACTGGCCCGACCCCAAGCCGTACGGCGTCGCGGATGCCCGCGAGGACTTGTGGCCGCGCGAGGACAACTCCTTCGTCCTGCCCCTCGAACTCCGTCCCCGCGACAAGGAGCTCGGCCGGGTCTGGATGCGCGACACCTACGTCAACTGCTTCGTCGTCGACGGCCGTCCGCTCTACGTCGCCACCGGCACCACCCGCGTGCCCGGCCTCACGGCGGCAGGCCCCTGGAACGACGGCATCTTCGTGTGGACGGCACGGTCCCTGCACGGCCCGTGGAAGCTGGCCGACACCACCGGCATCCGGCCCGGTGCCGAGCGCGGCAAGGTGTGGTCCCCCGAGTTCGTCGGGGAGAACCGCCCCGGTCGCACCGTCGTCGCACCGTGGCAGGAATACTGGTACGACGACGGCCAGTTCGGTAAGCGTGCCAATGCGTGGGCGCCCGAGCTGCACTACTTCCGCGGCAAGTGGTACATCGTCGCGTGCATGGGCGACCACTCCCAGAAGGTCGGCTCGTTCCTGCTGGTGAGCGAGGGCGGGGTCGCGGGCCCGTACCGTCTCGCCGAGGGCAACCTCGACAAGCCCTTCGGTGAGTCGTTCATCGGCGGACCGTCGTTCATCAAACCCGGCGCCTACCACCACATCGACGGCGGCCTCTACTCGGAGGGCTCCGACGCGTGGCTGGTGCTGCACAACAACCTCTACGCCAAGTTCCGCCCCGACATGGAGGACATCGTCACCACGACGAACCTCCCGGTGTTCAAGCAGACGCCCTACACGCCCGAGCCGTACCTCGAGGGCGCCTACGTTTTCAAGCACGGCGGCAAGTACTACCTGGTGCACGCCGCGTGGGACCGCACATCGATCGATGCCTACGGCAGCCCCCGCTACGCCTACGACGTCGGGGGCGCCGGCCGGACGCAGTACCAGTACGACGCGATCGTCGCCGTGGCGGACCGTTTCGAAGGCCCCTACTCCGAGCGCTGGACCGCGGGCGTGGGCGCCGGGCACAACAACTTCTTCACGGACAGCGACGGAGACCTGTGGGCGACCTTCTTCCGCAACCCGGCGTTCGGCTACTGGGCCGACCCGTCCCGCGTCGATGACGCCGCGGTAGCCGGTGTCGTACGCCTGGAGTGGACCGGCCCGAAGGGCAACCGCCTGTACGTACGGCGCCAGAGCCGGAGCCAGAGCCAGACCCAGAGCCAGACCCAGAGTTAGAGATTCAGCAGCGCCAGGCTCTGCGACAACCCTGCTCAGGGAATCAGGACAGCCCGCCCCCGTACCCGGCCCTGACGCAGCAAGCCGAGCACTTTCGGCGCCGAGGACAAGGGGAACTGCTCCGTCTCTACCTGGAGCGCTCCTGAGCGGGCCAGGGCGACGAC